>DAOUZG010000034.1 GCA_030665705.1 Deltaproteobacteria bacterium
CGCCAAGGCGCGCACGCAGTAGCGCGCCGTGCGGGCAGGCGGGCTTGCCCCGCCGCTAACCCGCAAAGAACTGCCCGGGACCCACTAAGTCCCCGCGTAGCCCATCATCTGCCGCCACGTCTCGAGGCTCTCGATCCGCAGGTAGGGATTCATCTGCTTTTCGCCCGCGATCGTGGAGGTGGGCACCTCCGCGTAGTTGTGGCCGGGGTAGAGGACCGTCTCGTCCGGGAGTGTGGCGAGACGTCGCAGGCTTTCGAACATCTGATCCGGGTCGGCGCCGGGCAGATCGACGCGCCCACAGCCCCGGACGAAGAGGGTATCCCCCGAGACCAGCGCATTCTCCGCCAGAAAGCACTGGGAGCCAGGAGTGTGCCCTGGGGTGTGGAGGAAGCGGATCTCCGTCTCTCCGATCCGCAGCGTGTCGTCCGAGTCGACCCTTCGGAGGTCCGACTCGGACAGACCCGTTACTCGTCGAAGCCCATCCGCCTCCCCGCGGTGCACGTACACCGGGACCGCTCTGCGTTCCATGAGGTCGGAGAGACCCTCGACCTGGTGCCCCATGATCTCGCCGCCTACGTGGTCCGGGTGGTAGTGGGTCACAAAGGCCGCGACCAGATTGAGGTCCCGCTCGTCGAGCCGCTCCAGCAGCCCCTCCATGCTCCAGGCGGGATCGACCAGGGCCACCTCCCGCGTGCTACGGGAGCCCACGAGGTAGACGAAGTTCATCATGGGGCCGCACTCGAGCTGTTCGAGGTAGAGGTCACTCTCCATGCTTGGGCTCCCTTCGCGCTCCATTGCTCGATGGGCGGACTCTTGTCGCCCTCCCGACCTTCCGAGTACCCTGCGTCGAGGTAGGAGTCAATTCTACGAGAGGACGGGAGAGCGGTGGCGCAGGAGCAAACGGTGGTGGTGGGAGCGGGTCAGCTGCGGCGGCGCCCGGAGCTCGATGGCCCCTGGGAGCCGCTCGAGCCCGTGGAGCTGATGGCACGCGCCGCGGTACGCGCGGCGGAGGACGCTGCGGATTCCGCGGTGCTGGGCCGAGCCGACCTGATCGGGACGGTGGACGCGATTGCATGGGCCTACCCGGACCTCCCGGGCGTGCTCGCGGCCCGTGTAGGAGCCAAACCGGAGCAGACCATCGAGGCGCTTCCCGGCGGGAACTCCCCCTGTCAGCTCCTGAACGAGGTCGCGAACCGGATCGCAGAGGGACAGGTGCAGCTCGCCCTCCTGGTTGGCGCCGAGACGATGC
This sequence comes from Deltaproteobacteria bacterium, assembly GCA_030665705.1. GTDB lineage: Bacteria > Myxococcota_A > UBA9160 > SZUA-336 > SZUA-336 > DAOUZG01. The sequence goes on from DAOUZG010000034.1 coordinate 1,250, forward strand.
ACACCCGTCGTCGGGCTGCGCAGGAGGGCGCCTCTCTCGACCACTGGGACGGACACCCTCCGACGCTCGCAGACTTTTTCAAGGGACAGCGTCCCCTGACCAGCGACCTGGAGCGCAGGCACGGGCTCGTCCTTCCGATTCACTGCTACCCGCTCTACGAGTGCGCACTTCGTGCTCGGGCGGGCCGGGCGATCGAGGAGCACCAGCGCGTGGTGAGCGAGATGATGGCCCGATTCGCCGAGGTGGCCGCCCGCAACCCCTTTGCCTGGTTTCCCGAGGCCTGGACGCCGGAAGAGATCCGCACCGTCAGCGATAAGAACCGCTGGGTCTGTTTCCCCTACCCGAAGCGCATGAACGCCATCATGAACGTGGACATGGCGGCCGCGCTCGTGGTCATGAGCACGTCGGAGGCGGACCGGTGGGGGATCCCGCCGGAGCGACGCGCCTACTACCTCGGAGGCGGATACGCCGTCGATGCCTGGTGGCCCACCGAGCGGCCCGACTTCTCCTCGAGCCCGGCCTATCGTCGGGCTTCGCGCGCGGCCCTGGGCGAAGCGGGTGTCGCACTGGAGGAGATCGACCTGTTCGACTTCTACTCCTGCTTTCCCTGTGCCGTCGAGATGGCTCTCAAGGAGCTGGGTCTTGCGCTGGACGAGTCGCGGCCGCTCACCGTGACGGGGGGGCTCTCGTACGCGGGCGGGCCGGGCAACAACTACTCCATGCACGCCCTGGCGAATATGTTGGACGCGCTGCGGCGCGGGGAAGGGGAGGTGGGCTACGTCTCGGCACTCGGGATGACCGCCACGAAGCATGCCGTCTCGATCCTTTCACGCGACGAAGCGCATGCGAGCCGGGCGGGTGGAAGATCCTCGGTCGAGGAGTTGACGGCTGAGGAGCGCACGGGACCTCCACTGGTCGACGCTCCCGATGGGCCGGGTCGAATCGAGACCTACACCGTAGAGTTCGATCGGGACAACCGGCCCCGGCAAAGCATCCTGATCGTGCGCCTCGACGATGGGAGGCGGACCGTTGCCAACGGCGAGGACACGTCGCCCCTCTTCGCACGGCTGCTCGAGCGGGAGGGGATCGGTGCGCGCGGACGTGTGATCCCCGGGGAAGGGGACGCTCCCAACCGGTTCGTCCTCGTCGAATAGCCTCCGGCCTGCCGGCGGCGGCCTCCTGCGGGCTACGGCCCCACCTCGACCCCTTTGCAGGCGGGGCGGGGCTCGAGCGGGCACGGGTCCTGCACATCCGGGATCCCGTCTCCGTCGGTGTCGGGGTCGTCGGCGTCCAGAAGGCCGTCACCGTCGAAGTCGGTTCCGAGAGCGCGCGCGACGTTGATCCGACCCCCTCCGAACCGATCGTTCCAGCCGCTTCGGTAAGGCGTAATCTCGGGATGCACGCGATCTGCGGTTCTCGACAGCAGCGCGCGGACCTCGGTCGGGGTGCGCTCCGGATCTTGCCCGAAGAGCAACGCCGCCGCCCCCGCCACAACGCCGATCGCGAAGGAGACGGCCACATGGGTCCGGCCGTCCGAGCCGGGAGCCGAGAGCTCGAGAGATGCATGGCGACCGGCCCTGGGGAGGTCGTCGGCGTCTGTGGCCTGGACCGAGACAACGCTCGGGAGGCAGGCGGGCCAGTCGGCCGGGTGTCCCCCGACGATGAAGGCGCTGCGCGCGGCGTCCGCGAACACGTCGGTCATGACCTCGAAAGGCGAACCCTCGCAGCTCTCCCCGCGCGCGGTCCAGGGTAGAAAGAGGACGCGGGCGCCGTGCTCCACGCTGTAGCGAAGCGCGCGGAACAGCGCCCCTTGAATGAGTGCGCCGCTCCGGTCGGTCACCTTCAGGATCATGACCCGAGCCCCCGGGGCGATTCCGGCGATGTTGCGCGTGTCGTGCGGCGCGACGGCGATCTCGGTGACCAGGCGATCGTGGTCTGCGGGAAACGAGGGATCGGGGTCGTGATCCCCGAAGTCGTACCCTACGACGTCGTCGATGAAACCGTTGTCGTCGTCGTCGATCCCGTTGTCCGGAATCTCGCCCGTGTTGCGCCAAAGGACCGGCTCGAGGGAGCTATTCCGGTACCGGAAGCCCTGACCGAGCAGCGCGAGCACCACGCCCCGCCCCGAGTGACCCGCCGCGAACGCCTCCACCCCGTCGATATCCGCGTCCGGGGTACCCCTCTTGTCAGAGCCACGGCGGACCGGCTGGCCGCGGTTCTCGAGGCTCCACTGCCAGGGGAAGTCGGGGTCGACCGGACGGCTATAGGGACCTCCTCCCGCACCGATCAGGAGCACCAACCCGAGCGCGAGTCGACGTACGGGGCGGGGCTCTCGCTTCCGGGTCATTCAGGCAAGGAGCCCGAAGACCACGAGGGGGGCGGCCAGGGAGAGAACGCAGATCAGGAACACCTGGTTGGCGGTGATCTGCAGTGCCTCCCGCGTCGCCACGACGGCGGAGGCGGTCCAGAGCAGCGCGGCTGCCCACTCGAAGAGCGACCCGATCCAGGGCAGGAGCGCACAGATCCAGAGCGCGTTCCAGGCATAGGCGAAGCCGAGGCACCGCACGAGCCGCGCGTAGTCGGGGACCCGCCCCAGGACGACGGCTGCAACGGCCCAGATCAGCGCAGAGCACAGCCCCCAGAACAAGACCGCCAGGGCGACGCCGAGAAAGATTCCCGCCAACGAGGTGCGCCCGAACCCCGCCAGGACGGAAGCGGCCAGAACGACCGTAAAGGCTGCAGGAATGGCGTTCGGGTCCTTCTCGATCTCGCGGTAGACGCTGGCATCGAAGCGGAACACACCCCTCAAGCGGGGGATGAGCCGCGCCTCCTCCCGCAAGAGCTCGGTGAGGATCCCGGCCGGCTGCGACGGGTCCGACTCGGCCATCGCATCGGAGACTCTAGCGAAGCTCGGGGCCCTGGGCCGCGGAGCCTCTCCTTCAACCCGGCCCCGTGACCCGGTTGATGAAGCGATCCGTCCACTCGATGACTTCCTGGTGTACGTCCTCCAGGGTCCGCGGGCTTCGCTTAGCCACGCCGAAGTTGTGATCCGCGTCCTCCACCACCTGCAGGGTCGTGGGCGCTCCGATCCGTCGGAGCACGTCGCGCAGACGGTCCAGGCGACACGTGGGATCCTTGGTCCCCTGAATAAACAGCATCGGACAGATGATCCGGAACAGAGCCTCCGCGCGAATCTTTCCGGGCTTCCCAACCGGGTGCAGCGGGTAGTTCAGGAGAAGCAACGCATGACTCTTCATCCCCTGTGCCACGACCTCCGCGGCGACCCTCCCGCCCAGCCCGTGGCCGACCAGGACCAGGCGGGCCGGCCCCTTCTGGGGATTGGACATCATGTAGGCGACGGCGGCGCGCAGCGCTCGCTGCAGGAGCGCCGGGCTGTCCGGTCGCTTCTTGCCTGCCTCTGCGTACGGGAAATTCAGGCGCATCGTCAGGTCACCCCGATCCGCGAGCGCTCGGTGCAGCGTCACCACGAGGTCGTGGTCCATCGTGGCGTTGGTGTCGTGCGCGATCACTACACCGACCCGTTGTCCTGTGGGCCACCACTCCGGGATCCCGAGTACGCCGGAGAGGGTGACCTCCGGAGTCACCGGAATCTGGACCGGCTCCATCTTCGCGGTCGTCTCCATCGCCAGCTTCTTATACCATACCCCTGTGTTGCGCTCCGCGTTGCTCGTCTGCCTCGGTCTGTTGACCTGCGCGGGGTTGCCGGGGAAAGCGGCGGACGTCCGATACTTTGCGGTATGGAGCTACACCGAGAATGCGCCCCGGGAGGAGATCCCGGCGAGCCGGATTGCCGAAGGAGGGACGGCCTATTGGGTGCTCGAGTTCGATGCGGAGGGTCGAGTGCTCGGGGCGACCTACCACGGGGCGGATGGAGCGATGTGGGTGTACGTGCGCTACGTCGAAGAGGGTGGGCGGGTCTACGCAGACGTATACGGGTCCTCTGGAGAGCTCGTGACCCGCAAGAGCACGACGCTTTCGGATCGTCGCCCGCGCTGGCCGGTGCGGGATTGAGGTAAGAGGGTTGGCACCAGACGTCGGAATCGAGGGGGTCGTGGTTCGCGAGATACGTCGCTACGAAGACGACCGCGGCTGGCTGTTGGAGCTGTTCCGCCACGACGAGCTCGACAAGGAGTTCCATCCCGCCATGGCCTACATCTCCATGACAAAGCCGGGGGTGACGCGCGGGCCGCACGAACACGTCGACCAGGCGGACCTTTTCTGTTTTCTGGGTACATCGACGTTCCGAATCGACATGTGGGACAATCGGTCGGACTCTCCGACCTACGGAGCTCACGGGTGGCTCGAAGCGGGGGAGGATAATCGATTGTTCGTGATCGTCCCAAAGGGGGTGGTTCACCAGTACCGCAACGTCGGATCTCGGGACGGGCTCGTCATCAACTGCCCGAACCGTCTCTATGCGGGGTGGGAACGGCGTGATCCGGTCGACGAGATCCGTCACGAAGACGATCCCGACACTCCGTTCCGCGTCGAAGAGACAGCGGCGTCGAAAAAGGGCTAGCGAGTCGTGGAGAAGGTGCTCGTCGTCGGGGTTTCAGGAGGTCAGGGACGGCTGGTGGCGCGTCGACTGGCCCGTAAGTACAAGGTCGTCGGCGTCGATCGGGACCTGTGGACCACCCGGCCCCCCAACATCCCGTTCTATCGGGTCGACATCCGCAAACGCGCCTTCGAGGACGTCTTCCGCAAGGAGCAGCCGACCGCGGTCATCCACCTGGGGTTCGTTCGGCACTTCCGGACCGAGTCCGGGGAGCGCTACGACGTCAACGTTCGGGGTACACGGCGCCTCCTCGATCACTGTCGGACCTACGGGGTGAAACAGCTCGTTGTTGCTTCGACCGGGTACGTTTACGGCGCGCTGGTGGAGAATCCCCACTTCATGGACGAGGACTACCCGCTCGGCGCGAGTCGCAACTACCCGGAAATCCGGGACCTCGTAGAGATGGATACGTTGACGACCGCATTCATGTGGAGAAACCCCGAGGTCAACACCGTGGTGCTCCGCCCCGTCAACACGCTCGGCCGCTACGTTCATAGCGCCATCGGGACGTACCTTCGGATGCGCCGTGTGATCGTCATGACCGGATTCAACCCGATGATGCAGTTCATCCACGAGGAAGACCTGACCGAAGCGATCGTGCTCTGCATCGAGAAGGATCTGCGCGGGGTGTTCAACGTGACCGGTGGGGGGGAGGTACCCGTACGCGTCGCGATTCGCGAGACGGGCGGACGGCCGCTGTCTCTGCCGGAGCCGATCGCGCGTCCCGTGGTCGGTCAGTTGTATGCGGCTGGGCTTTTTCCGTTACCGGCCGGGGCGATCGACTACATCAAGTATCCCTGCACGGTTTCGGGACAGCGGTTCTTCGAGGCGAGCGGCTTTCGCGCCGCGTTCGGGCTTCGGGAGACGTTCCAGACGCTTCGGGGCTGAGAACCCATCTCAAAAACCCACTCCCGTCGCTAGGTCGCCCTGGTGGGCCGATCTCTGCGTTGCGCTCGCTCGGAATAACGACTGATATGCCTCGCTCGCGACGTCTTGATCTCGGCCCGCCAGAGCGGCCTGGCTCGGTCCGGGGTTTCTGAGATGGGTTCTAGTCTCCTCAGCCGCGGCCTAACGCGGCGCCTCGACGGGGGCCGCCGGCAGAGGCTCGAGGGCGGCCGGTTCGGTCGCGGGAAGTGAGCAGACCGTTCCCCGGCAGACGTAGGCGGTGGGCGTTCCCTGTAGGGCCTCTCGACCCTCGAGCCAGAGCGGATCGAGCCACTCGGGCCGGGCTCCCGGATCGACCACCACGACGGCCTCCTCTGGGGAGAGGAGTTCGCGAGCGCGCGCCGCGAGCGCCGTCGTTGCGGGGTCCCGCGGATCGCCGATGACGAGGGCGAGAGCGCCCCCGCCCTCGAGCAACGCCGCTGAGCGGAGGAGCGTGGGGAACTGGGTCGGGACCTGTCGCACGACCTGTTCCCACGTCGACAGAGCTGCCTCCGCGACCTCGCGTAGGTCGGACCGGCCCGTGAGGGCGCTGAGACGCACCAGACCGAGCGTGGCGAGGCCCGCCGCGGCCGGCGTCGCGCCATCGAGGTCACTCCCCGGGCGCAGGACGAGGTCGGCCGCCTCCGCCCGCGAGAAGAAGAGATCCCGGGACTCCGGCTCGTAGAACTGGTCCCGGATCGCCTCGGCCACGCGGATGGCGTCGCACACGGCCCGATCGGGCGCACCAGCTCGGTGGAGGTCGAGCAGACCGATGAGCAGCGCGGCGTGGTCGTCCAGAAAGGCGGGAATCTGTGCTTCGTCGCCGTATCCGACGCGCAGCAGCTGCCCGCTCTCGTCGGTGAGGCACTCCAGCACGTAGAGCGCGGCCCGCCAGCCGAGATCGACCCACTCGGGCCGCTTGAACACCGCACCCGCAGTTGCGAGCCCGGAGATGGTGTAGCCCATCCACGACGTGATCTGCTTCGTGTCCGTTTCCGGTGCGATCCGGCGTGCACGTGCTTCGAGGAGTCTTGCGCGTTCGGGGGCGAACCGATCCCGCTCGCCGGCGAGTCCGTGCGACAGCACGCTGGCGCCGGTCTGCTCGAAGTTCCCTACGGGGACCACGCCGTAGGCTTCGCAGAAGCGGGAGCCCGCTTCGGGTCCGAGGACCTCTTGCACCTCGGCAGGTGTCCAGACGTAGTAGCGCCCCTCGTCTCCCTCGGAGTCGGCGTCCTGGCTCGCGTAGAAGCCCCCGGTGGCCGCGTGCATCTCGCGCTCCAGATAGGCGACGGTCTCCTCCACTGGCCAGACGAGCTCCCGATCGCGCGTCTGCCGGTACGCCTCTGCGTAGACGCGTAGGAGCTGCCCCTGGTCGTAGAGCATCTTCTCGAAGTGGGGGACGAGCCATCGGGCATCGACGCTGTATCGGTGAAAGCCGCCCCCGATCTGGTCGTAGATTCCGCCGCGTGCCATCCGCTTCAGAGTGAGGACCGCGTGCTCGAGCGCTCCGGCGCTCGCGAGGTGCAGGTGCTGTGCGAGCAGCAAGCTCTCGAGGTTCGTCGGCGTCGGGAACTTGGGCGCGCCCCCGAAGCCTCCGTGCGTCGTGTCGGCCCGCTGCATCAGACCGACGACGAGCGCGTGGAGCTCCCTTTGCCCGAGACTCCTTCGTTCTCCGGGCGCGGGGCGCGCACGAAGAGCCTCGAGGATCCGGTCCGCCTGCTCTTCCATTTGGTCGGGCTTCTCGCGGTAGACGCGTGCAACCGAGAGGACGACGTCCCTCCAGCTCGGACGCCCGTAGGCAGAGTGCGGCGGGAAGTAGGTACCTCCATAGAAGGGACGGCCCACCGATGTGCAGAATACGTTGAGCGGCCAGCCCCCCCCGCCGGTCAACCGCATGACCGTCTCCATGTAGATCTGGTCGACGTCGGGCCGCTCCTCCCGGTCGACCTTGATGCAGACCAGGTGCTCGTTCATGACCTGCGCGGTCTCCGGATCCTCGAACGACTCCCGCTCCATGACGTGGCACCAGTGGCACGAGGAGTATCCGATCGAGACCAGAACCGGTTTGCTCTCCCGTGCCGCCCGCTCGAACGCCTCGGGACCCCACGGATACCAGTCCACGGGGTTGTTCTCGTGCTGGCGCAGGTAGGCACTCTTCTGCCCGGCTAGGCGGTTCGGCATCGGGACTCCGTCAGACGAGATCGGGTGGTGTGACCTTCTGGATCCAGCCCCGGTAGTCACCGTCGTAACCGACGCGGGTCTGGAGTTCGCGCACGCGGTTCAGGATCTCGTCGCGCTGCTCCAGCGGGATCGGGGGCAGGCGCTTGACCTGATCGGCCAGCCTCACGTACCCCTCGACCACCTCGCTCGCGACGTGGCGGGCATGCTTGCGGGAGGCAACGATGTTGCCCTGACCGGTTACCACGTTTCCCGCGCTGAACAGGTTCGGGTAGGCTTCGAGACGACCGAGGTCCCAGTCGACGAAGTCGTAGAGCTCTCCGCGCATGGCGATTCCGGGGAGCCGCTCCGGGACGCTGCCGATCGAGCTGATCACCATCGGTGTGCGAACCTCCACCGTCTGGTCGGTGGGGACCGCCTTGCCGTCCACCACGCGGGTTCGGACGAAGCGCAGCCCAACCAGGCGATCTCCCTCGACGAGCAGTCCGGCCGTCAGGTGGAGCGGCTCCAGGCGGAAGAGATACTTCGACATCGCCTTCTCGAGGACCCGCCGCCGGGCCTTCGCGATCTTTGTACGTACCTCCTCGGTGGCTTGTTCCGGCTCATTGACCAGCGGCATGTTCTCGATCTGGCGTCGGTAATAGATGGTCGTACCCCGGAGCCCCAGGTCGTCCCAGGAGAGTCCGTGGTTCTTCAGCGTTGCGGGAATTCCGCGTACTTCCATCTCGACAAGGTCTTCCTCGATCCCCCGCCCCCGCAGGGCTCGAAGGGTGAGTTCGAGCTGGACGACCTTGGCGACGTCGATCGACGCGAGCCCGCCACCCAGGACGATCGTTCCATCCTGGATTTCGAACTGCTCGCCCTTGTACTCCGCCTCGGTGTAGTGGTTGAACCAGTAGATGAAGGGGTTCTGGTAGACGAACCCTTTTCCCACGAAGGCGTCCGCCCCCTCGACTCCGACAGGTCGGTCCCTCCACGCTCCGTTAGCGAGGACGACGGCGTGAAACCCCCACTCCCTCGTCAGCTCCTCGAGCTCTAGATCCCTCCCCAGCTTCGTGCAGGGCACGAAGTGCACGTGCTCCCGAAGGAGCTTCCCATCGATCGTCTCGTATTCCTTTCTGCGAAGGCCGACGTGCCAGCGGGGCAGTCCGTCCTCGATCTTTCCGTACGGTCGAGGGTTCTGATCGAAGACCACCGTGAGGATTTCGCTCTCGGAGAAGATCCGGGCCGCCTCCGCCCCCGCCGTGGCGCCACCGACTACCGCTATGGCGAATTGCTCCACCGCCGCCATGACGCCGAATCATAGCGGCGCCTCGTGCGGCGCGAAAGCGCTTTGACAGCCGCTTCCGACCGCCGTAGGGTCCGCGCGATGAGTCGGACTGCTTTTCGAGCGGTGTTTCTGGACTTCGGCGGGACCCTGTTCAGCTACCGGCGCATGGACCAGCCGACCGTGGTGCTCCTTCGCCGAGCCGTGGAGCGCC
>DAOUZG010000294.1 GCA_030665705.1 Deltaproteobacteria bacterium
CCCGGGAACCGTCAAGGTCGTGACCTTCCTGCCCGAGGGCGACGCCGATCGCGAGGGCGACGTGGATCGCGTGCTCGACGCCGTGGTGGCGGCCGGCGCCGGAACGATCGGCAACTACACGCACTGCTCGTTCCGAGCTCCCGGAACCGGAACCTTCCACGCAGGGCAGGGGACCGACCCGACGGTGGGGGAACGCGGTTCGTTGAACCGCGAGCCCGAGATCCGACTCGAGTTTGTCGCACCCACGGGAAGGCTGGAGGAGGTTCTCTCGGTCCTGGTCTCCGCTCACCCCTATGAGGAGCCGGCCTACGACGTCTACGAGCGTCGGGGAGACGCGGGGCTTCTGGGGAGGATCGGCCGTGTGCAAGGAGGGCTGACCCTTCGGGGGCTCGTCGAGCGGGTCCAACGCACACTCGGGGTGGCGACGGTGCGCCTCGCTGGGGACCCGGGTCGGGTGGTCGAGCGCGTCGCCGTCGTACCCGGTGCAGGCGTGGATCTCCTCGAGCTCGCCGCTGCCCGGGGCGCAGAGGCTGCTGTGACGGGCGACGTTCCCCACCACCGGGCACGGGAGGCTCTCGATCGCGGACTGGCCGTCGTTGATCCGGGGCACGCCGCAACCGAACGCCCTGGTGTAAGGCGGCTCGAGATCCTCGTTCGCGATCTCGGGGTCGAGTGCAGGAGCCTTCTGCACCTCGATCCTGACCCCTGGAACGTGTAAGCCACTGGAATACTTTGCTTTTTTGCTCCAGGGCTGGCTCGCTGGGGCTTCTCCCTCTCGGAAGATTCTCGCTCTCTGAATCAAGATTCAGTAAAATGATCCGAAGTTCAATACAACCTTCATCGGGAGGAGAGCGCAACCGTTGGCCCAGAACGCTGCGAGCTTCGTGCGGGAGCGCGTCCGGGAGGCCCGGCGGCTGGCCCTCATCGAGGTCGCTGAGCAGGTCTTTGCCGAACGAGGCTTCGACGGCGCCACAATGGCGGAGATCGCGGCGCGGGCGGGCTACTCCGCGGGCAACCTCTACAACGTGTTCGAGGGGAAGCAGGCGCTGTTTCGCGCTGTTGTCTCGGCGCGCGGGAACCTCCTGCTGGAACGCCTCCGAGAGGCCTTCGAACAGCTCTCAACGCTCCCGGCCAGAATCGACGCCTTAGTCGAAACGTTGGTCTCGTTCGTCGAAGAACACCATGCCTTCTTCTCGATCTACCTCCAGACGACGAGCGGCTTCGCCTGGAACGTCGGACGGCTCGATGAGGAAGTGATCGAGATGCAGGTGCTGCTGGAGCAGGAGGTCGCTGGCGCGGTCCGAGGCGCCATCCAGAACGGCGAAATCCCGCACGAGGAGCCTGAGCTCTACACATGCCTCCTACTCGGAACGCTCCAGCGTTACCTCACCCGGTGGATCCAAGGTGCCGGGGCCGCCGGGGAGCTGGGGCAGGGTGCGGAGGCGATTCGGCGAATCCTGCGGCGCGCCCTGGGAGTCAAGTGATGCATCGTGTCCGCTACAGGCCGGGAGTGCGCGCGGGAGTGCGCGCCGGTCGAGCAAGGGCGATCGCGTGTAGCCCTGCGACCGTTCTGGTCGCGGTCTTTCTTCTTGGGTTAGGCCCGATGGCCTGCGGTGAGGGAGCTTCGTCCTCACCCGACGTCGCCGCGTTGGCCCCTCCGGTTCTCGAGACAACCGGGGTGGTCGAGGCAAACCTCGCCGAGCCGATCCTGGGAACTGGGACGATCGCACCGAAAAAAACGACGAACGTCGGCCCGCGGGTCGACGGGATCATCGCCGAGGTCCTGGTCGACGTCGGGGACCGAGTCAAGGCCGGAGATCCCCTGTTCCGCACGCGCCAGGTCGACTACCGCATCCGCCTCCAGGCGTCCGAGGCCGAGCTACAACTCGCGAGAGCCGAGGCCACAAAATCGCGGAACGACCTCGAGCGGGCGCGCGCCCTGCACGGTAAACGCGTCGTATCGGTCGAACAGCTCGAGGGGGCCGAGACGCGCCGAAAGATCGCCCTCGCCCGCGTGGAGGCAGCCGAGGCCGCGCTCGACCGGGCGCGGCAGGACCTCCAGGACACCGTCGTGACGGCCCCTTACGACAGCACTATCACCAAGCGCCTGATCGACGAGGGCGCCATGATGCGAACGATGATGAGCGCGGGAAACCCCGTGGTGCAGATCATGAAGATCGATATCGTGCTCGCCATCGTCTTCGTACCCGAGGTCCACCTGCCGTACATCGGCGTCGGCACGCCTGCGCGCGTGCACATCGACGGGTTGGAGCGCGAGGTCGAGAGCGAGGTTTCCATCCTCAACGACCTGGTGGACCCCAGGACACACACCGTCGAGATCCGTCTCCCTATCCCGAATCCGGACCTGACCATCAAGCCAGGGCTGTTCGTGAAAGTCGAGCTCCAGCCGAACCCGCGCGTTGCCAGGGTGCTCGACCGCGCGGCCGTGCTCGGCTTCGGAGGGGAGCGCTACGTCTTCGTCGCAGAGGACAGCCGGGCCGTTCGTAAGTCCGTCCGCGTCCGTGACCTCGATGCATCGCGCGTGGAGGTGATCAACGGCCTCGAATCCGGAGAGCTGGTTCTTGTGGGGCCCGAGCTTGCCCAATTGACGGATGGTGCATCCGTTCAGATCGCGCCCGCAATGGCGGAAGGCTCCCGTGTGGATCTCTGACGTCTCGATCC
>DAOUZG010000047.1 GCA_030665705.1 Deltaproteobacteria bacterium
CCGCGTGCGCGGCACTCCCGTACGACGTCCCAGACGATCAAAAAGTACCCCTCCAGGTCGAGCCGGCGGATGATGGCGAACTCGTGCTCGAGCTGGAGACGGACTTTGTCGGGAATCTTCCCGTCGTAGCGCTCCCGCACGCCGAGAACACAGAGCTCCCGGAGCTTTCCGGGGAGCGTCTCACCCGGAGAGAGCGGAAAATCGGGAAACGTGTACCCCAGATCTTCCAGCGTGAAGACACACGCATCCGCGATCCGGAGCGTGTTTGTTACCGCGTTCGGAAGGTCTCGGAATCGCCGTGCCATCTCCTCGGGAGAATGGAGATGACGTTCCGCGTTCGGGAGGAGGAGCCTCCCCGCACGGTCAAGGGTCGTTTTGTGTTTTAGACACAAAAAGGCGTCGAGTACGCGCTTCCCCTCCGGACGGGCGTGCCGGGCGTCGCCCGTCGCAACGGGCGGGAGCCCCGTCTCGAGAAGCTTCCGGTTGCGGCGCTCCTGGTCGGGGTCGGCATGGCGCCGGAGCTCCGCGTAGAGATCGTGGGGGAAGAGGGTCCGGAGGGGCGCGGCCAGCACCGGATCGCGTACGAGCGCAACGAGCCCCTCCGCGTGAGCGCGCAGCGCCTTCGGAGTAACCCGACAGTGCGGTTTCGGGTAGGAGGCGTGTCCGAGCGTGAGCAATCGACACAAATTTCGGTAGCCCTGCCGATCCTTCACTAGGAGGAGGATTCGTCCCCCGTCGGGCGGGGGATCGCTCTTGCGCTTGGGCTTGCCTTCCCCGAGAAGCGTGACCCGTGCTCCCACGATCGCGCGCAGCCCGAGCTTCCTCGCCGCTTCGTGGAAGCGGGGGACCCCGTAGATGCCGTGGAGGTCAGCCAGGGCGAGGGTCGCGTGGCCGAGATCGGCCGCCCGCTGGGCCAGATCCTCCGGCAAAGAGGCTCCCTCCAGAAAGCTGAAGGCGCTTCGTACCCCGAGCTCGACATAGGACGGGCTAGAACCCATCTCAAAAACCCACTCCCGTCGCCAGGTCACCCTGGCGGGCCGATCTCTGCGTTGCGCTCGCTCGGAATAACGAGGGATATGCCTCGCTCGCGACGCCTTGAGCTCGGCCCCCCAGGGTTGCCTGGCTCGGTCCGGGGTTTCTGAGATGGGTTCTAGTCATAGGTCCCGTCCACGAACCACCCCCCGTCCTCGAGGTTTCGGTACATCCGGTAGATCCCGCCGTCGGCCAGTTCGACATCGAAGTAGTCCCGGGCAAAGCGGCTCTCCCCCCACCACTCTCCGTAGAGCCGCCAGGGTCCGGCCCGGTGAAGGACTCGACCTCCGGCGAGTTCTCGTGCGCGGGCGCCGTCGAGCGGCTCGACATGAGCGGGTCCCCCGTCGGTGCCGTAGACCCGGACGGGAACGGGTGGACGGAGAGCCCGGAGAGCCAGTGCTGGAGGAGGAAGGGCGGGTCCGTTTTGCGGGACGGGAGCCCGGGTCTCCGGGTTCTCCCGGTTAAAGGGATCGAGACGTCCGGCCTCGGGGCGGTGTGTGTCCTCGAGTCCCGGCGCCCCCACCCGACCGGAGCCGCAGAGCGCTTCCAGACGGGCCACGGTCACGGCAAGCTCGGCGGGGGCCGGAAGGGGAGGGAGGAACAGATCGAGCTGGGCCGTATCGACACCACCCGGTGTTGCAACGATCCGCACCCGCTCGATCGGCTCTCCGGGTGGGTTCTGCTCGAGGGCTAGCCGGACCAAGGAGACGAGGACGGGTACCTCGAGAGTCGGAGCGGCCAGCCGGATGGGTCGAGCGAAAAGCTTCCCACTCTCGAGCACGAACTCGAGATGTAGCTCCCGACAGGCGAGCCCCCGAAGTCGGAGTCGACGGGTGAGCCGGTCGAGTACCCCCCGCAGGAAGAAGGCGAGGGTCTCGAGGTTTCCCACCGGGTAGCCGGTCTCCGTCCCCTCCTCGAAACGGAGCGGCGCCGATGTCGGGCGGAAGGGGATGAGGTCCTCTCCGCGCGCCCGCCGGGCCAGACGGACCCCCTCCTCCCCGAGCCGTGATCCCAGGGCATCGAGGGGGAGGTTGGCGAGCTCCCCCAGGGTGTGGATCCCCCACCGAGTCAGTCGCTCCGCCTCCTCCTGCGGTGGGTCGAGGAGGTCCACGGGCAGGGTTTCCAGAAACTCCCGGACGGAGTGGGCGGGAACGATATGCCCCCCACCCCGATGGGAGGCGGCAAGGTGGGACACCGTGCGGGTGGGACCGATTCCCACACGGGTTCCCTCGAGCCCAGTCTCTTCGAGCCGGGCCTCCAGGGCGGTGCGGAGTCCCCGCTCCGTCGGAAACAGCGCCTGGGTTCCCTCCAGATCCAGGAAGGCGAGGCCCGGAGCAGCGTCCTCCACGCGGGGGGTGACGGAGCAGGCTACGTCGAGAAGGGCCTCCCGGGCGGAGCGGACCCCCTCAACGGACAGGGGACGGACGATCAGGTCCGGTCGGATGGTTCGCGCCTGGGCCACGGTGAGCCCCCGCATCCACCCTGCGAGGATCGTGGCCCGCTCGTCCCCCTCCTCTACGATGGCCACGGGATTCCCCTGGAGCTCCGGCTCTGCCCGGAGGGCGGCGGCAAGGGGCAGGTCGAGCACGAGTAGGCAGCTGTACCGAGCCATTGGGGCTATCCGACGGAAGCCGACCGGGTGGGAGGGGAACGGGAAGGGTTGGGAGGACCCCCGGGGCGCTGCAGCACCCGGAAGGGGTGCTCCATGCCGATCGGGCCGACACGGTTCCGCACGACGGTCGCATACGCCTCGATCCCCTCGAAAAGCTCCCCCTCGAAGAGCGCCCGCCGCCGCTCGGTCCAGAGGCCGAGCGTGGGAGAGGCTCCGGCGACCCGTTCGGGGACCAGGACCAGGGCCGTGGCCCGGGCTTCCTGCGCTCTCCGGAGCAACCGGATCCAGATGGGGGAGGCGAGCCGGGCGAGCCTCGAGAGGGAGGCACCCTGGAGGTCCAGGACGACGAGGGCGAATCCGGTTCGGAGCAGGAGCTCCGCACAGCGGAGCGCCTCCGACAACCCCCGGGGACGGGCCCACAGAAGGGAGCCCATTTCCGCTCCGGCCCGTCGCAGGGACCGGGGGTCCAGTGCGTCCGGAAGATCGACCCAGCCGACAAGCTCCCCGCGAAGAGTGGTGCCGGCGACCATCCGGCAGGCCAGCGCGGTTCGCCCGGAGGAGGCCTCCCCTGCGACCTCGATCAGACGTCCCCTTCGACTCTCCG
The DNA here is from genome assembly GCA_030665705.1 of Deltaproteobacteria bacterium. GTDB lineage: Bacteria > Myxococcota_A > UBA9160 > SZUA-336 > SZUA-336 > DAOUZG01. The sequence continues at coordinate 3,249 of DAOUZG010000047.1, forward strand.
GGGGCCAGAGGAGGGAGTCGAGGGAGAGGGGAGCTGGGGGGACGGCCTCGTCCATCGGCCGGGGTTCCGGGCCCGGGGCTGGATGGAGAGACGCCCCGGGGAGGGGGCCCCCCACCCGGACCCTCCCTGCGAGTCCTACCTCGCGAAGGGCTATCTCGAGACTCTGGACGCGGCTTTTCTGAACGCGGCTTTCCATCCGGGACCTCGAATCTCGGATTTTCGCTCTTTATTCGCTGTCCGGTCAAGAGAGTCTCGCCGGGCCCTTCCGGGTGCCCGAGACCCGGACGAGGCGGCTCAAGGGATGTCGGCCGAGCGTCGCTGGGGTATCCAAGACGTTCGTCAGCAGGGAGCGAAGATTCCGATGGAAAACGATCCGACCGAATTTCTCTCCGGACACCCACAGCTTTTCATTCGCCAGAAGAAGGAATGGACCGAGATCCTCACGGATTGGGAGACGAGTAATCGATACACCGTGATGGATGCGGAGCAGAGCGAAATCGGCTTTATCGCCGAGAAGTCCGGGGGGGTCGCAGCCTTCTTGAAGCGTATGTTTCTCCGCTCCCACAGACCCTTCGAGGTCCACGTATTCGATCACGCGGGGAAGGTGCTCCTCACCCTGACGCGAAGCTTCTTTTTCTTCTTCTCGGATCTCGAAGTTCTGGGACCGAATTCCAAGCTTCTCGGCAACGTCCGCCGACGCTTCGGCATTCTCTACAGGAAGTACGACCTCGTCGACGAATACGGGCATACCTTCGCGCGAATCGAAGGTCCCCGCTGGAGAATCTGGACCTTCCCCGTCAACGATGTGAACGGCCCGAATCGTGCGACGATCTCCAAGAAGTGGGGCGGTGCCCTACGAGAAATCTTCTCCGACGCGGACACGTTCATGGTCGACTTCGCAAGCGGCCAGTGGACCGAGCATCAGAAGACCATCATCTTCGCCGCCGCCATCAGCATCGACTTCGACTTCTTCGAGGACAATCAGAGGAACTAGTGTCCTGTCCCGGAAGTTCGCTTGCATTCCCGGCGGCCGTTGCATCCGTGCTCGCGGTGTTGCACTCGCTCGACGAAACTACGGATTCGCCTCGCTCGTGCGCCTTGCGAGCCCGGCGCCTCGGCCGCGGGAAACGCGTCGGAACTCCCGGGACAGGACACTAGAGCCTGCTTTTGACATCACCGGTGATCTTTCAGGCCCTCATCGATCTCGTCGTTCTCCTTCACTTCTCCTTCATCCTGTTTGCAATCTTCGGCGGGCTTCTCGCCCTTCGCTGGCGATGCGTCCTCTGGATCCATGCCCCCGCCGCTCTATGGGCGGCTCTCATCGAATTCGGCGGGTGGCTCTGCCCGCTTACTCCGCTCGAGAACTGGCTCCGTGCGGCGTCGGGTCGAGCCGGCTACCCCGGAGGGTTCATCGAGCATTACGTTGTTCCCATCGTCTATCCGCCGGGCCTCACACGCGAGCTTCAAGTCGTTCTCGGTGTCCTGGTCATCATCGTGAACGTGGTCGTCTACCTGCTGGTTTGGCGCCGTCGGCTCCGTGCTAGCATGCGACGGTGACGACCGAGGGTCTGGGAGCTGAGTGCTAGCTCGGCACGCCGCGGAGCCGACGACGATGGAGCTCAAAGACGCCAACAGGCTGCTGAAGCCGGGTTACACAGAATTGGAGTCGGGCTACGTTCGGCTCGAGGATGGTCAGCTCCACGTGGCCGCCTGGACGACCCTGTTCGGTTGCAAGGGCCACATGGTCGAATGGTGGTTCGGCTTTCTCGAGACCACCGAGCACTACAAGTGGTGGCATCCCATCGATCACGTCTGGTGCGAGTGGATCGGAGAGCGCAACAGCGGTCGCTTCGTGGGGGGTACCCACCACGTGCACGAGCGCATCGGAGGGGAGCTCCAGAAGCTCAAGATCCACTTCCGAGATCCGACGGAGTATCTCGACGTTTCCGAATTCCAGGGAGCTGGAATCAGTGCAGCTGTCTGTGCTCGCGTAGGGCAGCTCGAAGTGCCTGTCTGGGGAGGGCACCTCATTCACCTCTGTCGCGATACGGACTACGGCTGCGAGATGCGAAGCCGCTTCTGGCTCGGCGACGTCGACCCTCTCGAGCTTGCGCCGGACCGCGAGGCGCGCATCCGGCTCTTCCCTGACGCGTTGGGAGAGGGCCTCCTCAAGCACACCCACGAGGAGATGAGCTACCTGGCGGGCTTCCTCCCCGGTCTCTACACGCGGGAAACGGGGTCCCCGGCTTAGTCAGGCGGTGAACCAGGAGGAGTCATGATGGACGACACCACAAAGCTTCGGCGTTCCCGAGATCGAGTCATTGCGGGCGTCTGTGGCGGGCTTGCCGACTGGCTGGGCTGGTCGCCAACCCATTTGCGGATCTTATACGTCGTGGTTTCGATCCTGAGTGCTGCATTCCCCGGGACGCTGGTCTACCTGATCCTGTGGTTCGTGATGCCGGGCCCTGACGACTAGCTCAGTCCGCGGGTCGCAGTGATGAACGCAGAGATCGAGCGGGAGATGCTCGAGAGAGGCGGCTTCAGGGTTGGGTCTCTCTGGGTCGGCGATATGTTCATCGCAGCGGTCACGGTACGTACTTCGTAGGAGCATCAGACCCGGAGATGCGTATGAGAGGGAGTTGTCTCTGTAGAACGGTCCGATATGAGGTCGTCGGGGATCTCGATCTCATGTACAACTGTCACTGCCCCAACTGTCGGAAGTCCCATGGCGCGGCGTTCGCGACCGTGGCGAGGGTGCGTCGTGAGCGATTCCGCTGGATCTCAGGAGAGGAGTCGGTCTCGCGTTACGAGTCGTCACGAGAGGTCGCCCGGTATTTCTGTGGGACCTGTGCGGCTAACCTGTTCTCGGTGCTCTCATCACGCCCGGAGTTTCTGCATCTTCGACTCGGGACGCTGGACGACGATCCAGGTCTGAGACCCAGCTTTCATATGTTCGTAGGATCGAAGGCCCCTTGGTTCGAGATCAACGATGACCTGCCGCGGTACCAGGCCTTTCCGGACCCTGATCAGGAAGGATGAGGCGCTGCTGACGGTGGTACGCCCAAGGCCCCGGATCTCGTTTCAAGTGCAACAAGGGGTGGTGGTGGAATGCTGAGGCCGATCGGTTTCGCAGGGCTCTTTTTCGTCTTTCTGGTCGTCGTTCTCTTCGGATCGGCGGGACGCATCGACTGGCTCATGGGATGGGCGTTTCTCGGCGCATATGTGGCGTTCATGGTGATGGGCTTCCTGCTCTTCGACCCGGAGTTGATCCGAGAGCGTAGTCACATCAGGACGGGGGCCAAACGTTGGGACGTCGCACTGGCGAGCTTCTCGTTCATCTGGCTGTTTCCCCTGGCGCTGATCGTGGCCGGGCTCGATGCGGGGCGCTTCGGCTGGTCACCGCCCCTTCCGGCTGTCCTGGAAATTCTAGCCCTCGTCGTCTTCGTGATCGCCACGGCCTTCGCGTTCTGGGCGGTGCGGACCAACCGGTTCTTCTCGACGTTCGTCCGAATTCAGGAGGAGCGCGGGCATCACGTGGTGACCGAGGGGCCATACGCCTACATCCGACATCCGGGCTACGCCGGCGCCATCCTGGCGACCCTCGCCCTCCCTCTGCTGCTCGGCTCCTTGTGGGCGCTCATCCCTGCGTCCATCGGGTCGAGTCTGTTAGTCCTTCGTACCTTCCTCGAGGATCGGACCCTCAAGGAAGAGCTTTCCGGCTACCGCGAGTACGCGGACCGTGTCCGCTGGCTGTTGCTCCCGGGTATCTGGTGAACCCGCAGAGCTGTATCGATCCGTGGTAGGCTCGGGACCGAGCCATGTCACCGACGCGTCTCCGCTCTATCCTCCAGCGCACCGTCGGGCAGGGCTACTTTCCGCACCAACTGGCCTTTCTCATCGATAACCCGATTCGACGTCTTCTCATCACGCCCGAGACGTTGGCCGATCGGCTTCCGCTCACGCCATCCTCGCGCGTTCTCGAGGTGGGCCCCGGTTCGGGGTACTTCAGCGTCGAGATCGCACGGCGAGTCCCGGATGGCCATCTCGAGCTGTTCGACCTACAACCCGAAATGCTCGAAAAGGCTCGCCAGAAGATCGAGGCCGCGGGTTTCCGAAACGTCGGCTACACCGAGGGCGACGCCGGCGAGCTTCCTTTCGGGGAAACCGAGTTCGATGTCGCCTTTCTCGTGGCGGTCCTCGGTGAGGTTCCGGACAAGTTGGGCTGTCTGCGATCGCTCTACCGTGTTCTTCGTCCCGCTGGAACTCTGGCCTTCCACGAGCACCACCCCGACCCCGACTTCTCTCCGCTCCAGAGGCTTCGAACGCTGGTAGAAGGTGAGCGCTTTGCGTTTCTCCAGAGCTGGGGGTGGTTCTGGAACTACACAGCCACCTTCCGGAAGTCTTCCCCGCCGGACCCATGATACTCCCAATCTTAGTGGTCGTGGCCACGGCCGTGGTGGCCGGGGTCATCGTTGTTCGCATTTTCTCGCGGCGCAGAGCCCGTACGCTGTACCTCGGTGGGCCGATTCTCACGATGGATGCCGAGAGTTCGGTCGCGGAAGCGCTCGTAGTCGAGGGCAACCGGATTGCCGCGGTGGGGAGCCGCAAAGAGCTACAGAAATGGGCTGACGGGGGCGCCCGTATCGTCGATCTCGGGGGGCGCGCCCTGCTGCCGGGGTTCATCGACGGCCACAGCCACTTTCCCGGAGTCGGGATCTTTGAGTTGCACCTCGATCTCAACAGCCCCCCCATCGGGACCGTGGAGCGAATTGCGGACATCGTGTCGCGCCTTCAGCGCAAGGGTCTGAACACGCGGCGGGGTAACTGGGTTGTGGGAATGGGTTACGACGACACGCTTCTGGAAGAGCGGCGTCACCCCACACGCGTGGATCTCGACCGAGCTTCGACGGATCACCCCGTTGCGATCATCCACATCTCGGGCCATCTGGCCGCCGTGAACAGCCTCGCGCTCGAGAAGCTCGCAATCGGCGCCGACACGCCGGACCCGGAGGGGGGCCGGATCCGTCGCGATCCCCGGAGCGACGAGCCCGATGGCGTGCTCGAGGAGGTCGCGATGGAACCGGTGGCGGCGCGGGTGCTAAGGCCATCGCTGCTCAACGGGATCAGGATCATCCGTGAGGCTACTAAGTGCTACGTGCGCGTCGGCGTCACGACCGCACAGAACGGCTTTGCACCCAGGCGCCAGATCCAGGCACTCACGTGGCTTTCGCGCCTGGGCGTGATCCCGATTCGCCTCGTTCTGTGGCCGACCCAACAAGTCGTGGACGAGTTGCTGGAGGGAAGCTTCTCGTACTCCTCCTACGACCCCGAGTGGGTGCGCCTCGGCGCGGCCAAGCTCATTGCGGACGGGTCGATCCAGGGATACACGGGCTACCTGAGCCGCCCCTATCACGTCCCGCCGGCAGATGACCCCGACTATCGAGGATATCCCCGCATGGCACGCGAGGAGCTCCTCGAGCGCGTCACCCGCTACCATGCAAACGGGATGCAGGTGGCGGTTCACGGAAACGGAGACGCCTCAATCGACGACATCCTCGACGCGTTCGAGCGTGCCCAGGAGCAGCATCCCCGTGATGATGCTCGTCCCGTGGTGGTTCACGCCCAGATGTCGCGCGAGGACCAGCTCGACCGGATGAAGGCGCTTGACGTGATCCCGAGCTTCTTCACTCTCCACACCTACTACTGGGGAGATCGACACCGCGACCTCTTCATGGGACCGGAGCGGGCTGCCCGCATGAGTCCGGCCCGAAGCGCCATCGAGCACGGCCTGCGCTTCACGATCCATTGCGACGCGCCCGTGGTCCCGATGGAGCCGTTGCGGCTCGTCTGGGCGGCGGTGAACCGACGCTCGGCAAGCGGGGCGCTGATTGGAGAGGAGCAGCGCATCACCCCGAACCAGGCGCTTCGCGCGGTAACCATCGACGCTGCCTACCAGCACTTCGAGGAAGACCTCAAGGGCTCCCTCGAGCGCGGAAAGCTCGCCGACCTCGTCATGCTCTCCCGGTCACCTCTCGACAACCCCGACCAGATCGATGCGATCGAAGTGTGCGAGACGATCGTCGGGGGCCAGACCGTCTACCGCGCCGGCGATCCTGCTACTCGGTGACGCTCCGCTCCACGTTGAGCTAGGCGTGGTCTGCCCGGAAGGCGCAGACGAAGCCGTGATCGTTGAGGGCGTCGCGGAAGTCGTTCGTGATCCCTCGACACTCGAACGGATTACCGGGGTCTACACGGCGAAGTACGAGATGTCCTTCCCGAGCGATTCCAACGTCTACCTCGTACGTCCCAGCGTTGTGTTCGGCTTCTCGAGAGCGCCGCTGAGTTCCAGGGCAGCGCGACCCGATGGCGCTTCT
>DAOUZG010000285.1 GCA_030665705.1 Deltaproteobacteria bacterium
CCATCCGATTTACACGACGGTGCGTAGCCCCGAGGAGGCGACCGAAAACTTCGACGCGATCACCTACGAGAAGGGGGCGTCCGTCGTTCGGATGCTGGAACGGTGGCTCGGCGCCTCGACGTTCCGGAAGGGGGTCCGTCGCTACATCCGGCGGCACCAAGAGGCAAATGCCCGCGCCCAGGACCTGTGGCAGGCCCTGGAGGAGGTCTCGGGACGCCCCGTTGCACCTGTCGTCCGAAGCTGGATCGAGCGGCCGGGGTTCCCTCTAGTCGAGGCGACGCGAATCGACCGGGCGGGTGAGGCCCGGCTCGAGGTCCGGCAGGAACGGTTCTTTGCGAGCCCTCGCCTGGCCGTCTCCGACGGTGAACCACCCTGGCCGATTCCGCTGGTCGTTCGCGTACGACCCACGAGGGGTCGGACCCGCCTCGTTCGCGATCTCCTCGAGGATCGCCAGGCGTCCATCCCGCTCGGGTCCTCGAGCGAAGTCCGGTGGGCCTACTCGAACGCCGACGAAGGGGGCTTCTACCGCGTGCTGCACGACGGGGACTCTCTCGAAGCGCTCATCTCCGACCGGACGCGCCTCGCGCCCGTCGAGCGGGTCGGCCTGGTGGGACACCAGTGGGCCGCCCTGCGGGCGAACCGGGCGAAGCTCCCCGACCTGCTCGGCGTGGTGTCCGCCTACCGGGAGGAGGAAGAACCCGAAGCGCTCGAGGCTCTCCTGGGGCCCCTTGGATTTCTCAAGGATCCGGTCGCATGGGTGGAGGGAGGGGTGGTCGACTCGCGCTTCCGTGAATGGCTGGCAGGGACCTTCCGACCCGGCTTCCGCGACCTCGGCTGGACGTCCCGGCGCGGCGAGCCCGACCGGGTCCGACTCCGTCGTGCGGCGCTGCTGAGGATCGTCGGGGGAGTGGCAGAGGACGTAGAGATCACCGGGGAGGCGGAGGAGGCCCTGCGCCGATACCTGAAGGAGCGCCGGACGCTCGATCCCAACCTCGCCGGCTCGGTTGTCGAGATTGCAGCGCGGCACGGGAGCGAGCGCCTCTACGCGAGCTACCTCCGGCAGATGAAGCGCGCTGCCACACCGCAGGAGCGGCTGCGCTTCGAGATGGCGCTCGGCGCATTTCGCGATCCGGCCCTCGTGCAGCGTACGCTCGAGCTGACCCTGACCGACGAGATCCCGACCCAGGACGTGGCGTTGCTGCTCGGACGGATGCTGGGAGCGTGCCACCCTCGCGAGGCGACGTGGGAGTTCATCCAGAAGCGCTGGGAAGAACTCGCCCCGCGGATCCCGTCGGGTCTGGCCTCCCGCCTCGTCCTTGCACTGCCGGCTCTCCACACACGCGCCTACCGTCGGGAGGTCGCCGCCTTCTTCCGCGCGTACCCCGTGCCAACCGCACGCCGGGCCCTGCGACAGTCCTTGGAGCGGTTCGATCTCGACCATGAGCTCCGCCGACGCGTCGGCCCCGCCCTACGGCGCTTCGTGCGTGAGGCTTCCGTCAGAGCGGCGACCCTCTAAACTCTCCCCATTCTCTGTACAAGGAGGAGTCCCATGCGGGAACTCGCGTCCCGTCAGTGCGTTCCATGCAGAGGGGGCGTCCCCCCCCTGACACCGGAGCAGATCCGGCCCCTGCACCAGGAGCTCGACTCCGGGTGGGACGTCGTCGACCACCACCACCTCACGCGGGAGTACCGGTTCCAGAATTTCAAAGAGGCGCTCGATTTCGTGAACCGGGTCGGTGAGATGGCGGAAGAGCAGGGACACCACCCGGACCTCTACCTGGCGTGGGGCCGGGTGCGAGTGGAGGTCTGGACCCACAAGATCGACGGTCTGACCGAGAGCGACCTCATCTTCGCCGCCAAGTGCGACACGCTCTACCCGAACGGGTAGCCCGAGCGCCGTTCGAGGCGGTACGGTCCGCCTGCGCGGAGGTGGCCGCGCGCGCGCATCACGTGCGGATCGACGCCCGGCGGCTCGAAGCGTACAGCGCGGAGCTTCCTATCGAAGAGATCCGGAGTCGCCCCCTCACCGTGGAGACGCCGGGGGGTCTCGAACCGCACGAGTACGCCGCGTTCGTGATCGTTCTCGACGCGGTGAACTTCGGCTCCGGCTACTTTCCACACCTCCGGAAACGAGCTGGGATGTCCGGCTACCGCACGATCGAGGCCTCGCTGCGGGACTGGTGGAATCGGGTAGGTCCGCTGACCGTTGAGGTGCTACGCGGCGCGGATGCAGAGCTCTGCGCGGAGATCTTCGGTCAGTCCCCTTCCACGCCGGAGGTCGCGGAGCTGATGGGGCTCTTCGCTCGCGCCTGGCGAGACCTGGCCGCCTTCGTCGAGGATCGTCACGGGGGTGAGCTCAGTCATCTCGTTCACAGCGCCCGCGGGTCCGCGGCAGCGCTCGTCCGCGATCTCTGCTGGATGCCGTTCTACCGCGACGTGTCGGAATACGGAGGGATGCCCGTCCCCTTCCTGAAGCGAGCCCAGATTACGGTGAATGACCTGGCAGTCTCGGTGACGCCGCCGTTCAGGAGTTTCCGGGATCTGGATCAGCTGACGCTGTTCGCGGACAACCTGGTTCCCCACGTACTGAGACTCGACGGCGTGCTGATCTTTGCCCCGGAACTCGAGGCCCGCATCGAAAGGGGAGACCTCCTCATCACCGGTTCTCCGGAGGAGGTGGAGATCCGAGCTTGCGCGGTCCACGCCGTGGAGAAGCTCAGTGCTGAGCTCGCAGCGCGTGGAGAGAGTGTCACCGTGCGAGAGCTGGACCCCTG
>DAOUZG010000255.1 GCA_030665705.1 Deltaproteobacteria bacterium
GGAGCTGCTCGCGCGTCTCTCGGAAGAGCTCCTCGGTCTCGGCCTCCGACTCGAGCATCCGCCGGTAGCCAGCATCGAAGAGTCTCCGAAAGCCCTGCGCGAGCGGGCCCGACGGAGATTCCTCGAGGCTTCGACGGGCACGCGGTCCGTAGGCCGTGTAGAGGTAGTAGCTCTCCCGGAACTTCATCGCCTCGTGGAAGAGTGCCCCGACCGCGAGATCGAAAAGCTCGGCCGCCTGCGGCTCGTCGTTGCGACGCGAGCCGGGATCCCGAAACAGAGAGTGGCAGTCCTCCTTGAGCCGGAAGAGGAGACTCCGGGGTGAGTCTCCGACGAGGCGCTCGACCGTCGCGAATTCCAGCGTTCCTGCCCGGAGCTCTACGCCGATCCGGCGTGCCAGACCGTAGGCGGCCATGAAATCCCGCACGATCTGTGCGATCAGCCGCTCTCGGTGGTCAGGGCCCACACAGGGCATCCCGTGGGGCCGGTCGTTCTCCGTCGTCGTCCCTCGCACCATGCCTCCGCGGATGATGCACCGTGCATCTTCCTCGGCTCCCTCACGGAGCGCCGCGATCCCCTCGACGATAACAGATCAGCCCTCGGACGAGGAAACCGGTGCAGGGGGCCTCGGCGGGGCGCCCCCGACCGGCCGCGGGTAAACGAAAGACCCGTCTCCGGCTATAGTGCTGGCGGAACCAGCGGAGGAGAGAAGGATGGCGCTAGAGCGCGATCGACTAGACGTGGACATCCTGTTCGTCGGAGCCGGTCCCGGCAATCTGGCAAGCGTCATTCGCCTGGCCGATCTGTGTCAGGAGCGCGGGGGCGAGCCACCCGCGATCCTGGTGGTCGAGAAGGCGGCGGAGATCGGTGGGCACCAGCTCTCCGGCGCCGTGATGAATCCTATCGCCGTCGCGGAGCTGATCCCCGACTATCGGGAGAACGGCTTCCCGTTCGATTCCGAGGTCACCCAGGAAGGGGCGTACTTCCTGACGCCGAAGCGCGCGATCAAGTTTCCGATCACGCCACCGCAGTTCATGAACCACGGAAACCTCATCTGCTCGCTCAGCGACGTCGTCAAATGGATGGCCGAGCAGGCCGAGGCTCGCGGTATCGAGATCTACCCCGGATTCCCCGCCGCCAAGCTTCTGTTCGACGGAGACCGCGTCGTCGGAGTCCAAATCCAGGATCGGGGCATCGACAAGGATGGCAGCGAAAAGGGCAACTTCGAGCCCGGCCCGGAGATCTACGCGAAGTGCGTGGTGCTCGGGGAGGGGCCGCGCGGCTCCTGCACGAAGCAGCTCCTCGACGCGCAGCCGCAGCTCCGCGGAGCCAACCCTCAGATCTACGCCACCGGAATCAAGGAGATCTGGAAGATCAAACCCGAGAACCACGTCCCGGGCCGCGTGATCCACACGATGGGATGGCCGCACGACGCCGAGACGTTTGGCGGCTCGTGGATCTACGACATGAAGGACCACATGCTGTCGATCGGGTTCGCGACGGGCCTCGAGTCCCCGAGCCCGTACAACGACCCGCACGACAAGATGCAGCGCTTCAAGCTGCACCCCTTTGTCCGGGCGCTCCTCGACGGGGGCGAGCTCGTGAGGTACGGGGCGAAGACCATCCCCGAAGGGGGCCTCTTCAGCCAGCCGCGACTCTACACCGACGGGGCACTTCTCGTTGGAGACTCCGCAGGATTCTGCAATGGCGAGCGGCTCAAGGGCATCCACATGGCGATGAAGGGCGGGATGCTTGCCGCGGAGACGATCGTCGATGCGCTCGCCAAGGACGACTTCTCAGCCGACGGCCTCAAGGGCATCGAGGACCGCTACCGCGAGAGCTGGGCGTACGCGGAGCATCGGAACTCCCGGAACTTCCACCAGGCCTGGAAGTGGGTCCAGAAGATGCCGCGTTGGCTCGGCTGGGCCCGGCAGGCTCCGTTCTTTCTGAACACCGGCCTGGCCATGATCACCGGCGGGCGGGGGCTCCAGAAGATGATCACCGCCGAGGAAGACTATAAGCACATGCGCAAGCTCTCGGAGCTCACCCCCGCACAGCTCGCGAACAAAGAGAAGGTCGAGTACGACAACAAGTACACCTTCGACAAGGTGACCGCCGTGGACTTCGCCGGCTCACGTCATGAGACCGACCAGCCGCATCACCTCGTCGTCGCAGACACCGATGTCTGCACCGACCGGTGCACCGAGGAGTACGGGAATCCGTGCGAGCACTTCTGCCCCGCCGAGGTGTACGAGATGGTCGACCATCCGGACAAGCCCGGGAAGAAGAAGCTCATGATCCACCATGAGAACTGCGTCCACTGCAAGACCTGCGACATCGCAGACCCCTACGCGCGGATCACGTGGACGACCCCGGAGGGAGGAGACGGACCGGACTACACCCGGATGTAGTCCCACGGGGGGCCCGGCGAGGAGGCGGGTTCCTCGGGTTCCGAGAAGGCCCCTACAGGCCGCGCCGGCGGAGGAACGGGAGCGCTCCCAGCGCGAGTGCGAGCAGCGCCCAGGTCCCCGGCTCGGGCACCGGCGCGAGGCCCCGCACGTCGGCGTTCTCGGACTCGAAGATGCGGTCGAGCTCGGTGAACTCGCCCGTGGCGGGGTCGACTATGAACAGGCTGTTTCGCGCGCCGTACAGCGTCCCGTCGAGGAAGGCGAGTCCCTGGATGTCGGAGGTGCCGCCCACGCTCAAGTTCACGTCGGTTGCCACTCCGGTGGAGGGATCCAAGGTCGTGAGCCCCTTGTCGATGTCCCAGCCAAAGAGGGTCCCCGCCCAGGGGGTTCCCGACGGACCCGCCGCCAGCGATTGCATCCCCGCGAAGCCGGTCGGGCCGACGAGCTCGGCCGTCGCGGTACCGCCAGCGATGCTCGTCACCCGGTAGAGGTCATCGATTCCGACGGCAAAGGGATCCTTGTCGTTGATCAGAAACAGCGTGCCCGTGAGGTCGTAGGCCAGGGCGCGCACGTCGACTTTGGCCGCTCCCACCAGGTCCAGGAGCGCCAGCGGTGTCGCCATAGAGGTCGGAGGCCCTGCGGGATCGATCTCGACGAGCCAGCGATCGAGCGGAGCATTTGCGAGACGGCCTACCGAAACCAGGGCCAGCCCGTCCGGGTTCACCGCCAGGGAGTTGAGGAGCTCAATCCCGGTCATCCCCAGCTCGACCCCGGGCCCCGAGGCCGAAATCCCGAATAGGGGGCTATCC
>DAOUZG010000213.1 GCA_030665705.1 Deltaproteobacteria bacterium
CCTGACGGAGATCCACGAGCTCGAGCAGGGCCTCGAGCTCGTCGGCGGCAAGCGCCGGCCCCCTCGACGAAGGCGCGGGTCTACTCGCCGCCTTGACGGGGGCCGAACCGGCCTCGTTCGATTCCGTCTTCGCCTCGCCGCTGTGAAGGGCACGTACCGCCTCGGCCGCCTCAAGAAGGTTGTACGGGTTGTTCGGGTTGCGGGCCTCCTGGTCCACTATCCACGGATAGGGCCTCGGGAGAAGCTCGGGTCGCAGCGGTGGAATCTCCGAGGGTTCCGCCAGCTTTGCCCGAGCGCACGGGATGTCGGCCTTCCGGTGCACAATGAACACGCTGCCGTCCGGGCAGACGCCGGAGATCGACTCCCTGGCAGGGACACCGGTGGGAAATGCGACCGCACAGATCAGCAACGGGAGCAGCAAGCGAATAGCGCGCATGCTCCCATTATACTCGAGATGAGCGCTTGAAGTTATTGAAAATAATAAGGAAGCAGCTCCAGCTACTAAGTCCGCGCCCTTTCAACTCGGCGGCTTCGAGACCTCGGTTGCCGACCGAGGCCACGGGCAATGCCGGCCCTCTGGAGCATCCGCTCGAGCGCCCTCCTCTCCTCGCGACGCAGCGTGCGCCACTCCCCAGGCCGAAGTCTTCCGAGGGAAACAGGCCCGAACCGGATCCGAACCAGGCGGCGGACCGGGTGCCCGACCGTTCGCATCATCGTGCGGATCTGGCGCTTGCGACCCTCGAACAGCGTCAGTTCGACGAGGGTCCGCGCTCGCGCCCGGTCCAGAATCTTCACGTTGCAGCGCGCGAGCCGACGCCCCCCGACGACGACGCCGGCCCGCAGCTCGACGAGGGCGGTCCGATCCACCGCCCCGTCGACGCTGACCCGATAGGTGCGCGGAACCTCGAAGGAGGGGTGGAGGAGCCGGTGCGCGAGCTCACCGTCGTTCGTGAGCAGGAGAAGCCCCTCGCTCGCGGCGTCGAGACGGCCGATCGGAAAGAGGCGCTCGCGTTCGGGAATCAGGTCGAGCACGGTCTTTCGCGCGTGGGGGTCGCGGGTCGTCGTGACGAACCCGCGCGGTTTGTACACAACGTAGGTGCGGCGCGGGGGATCCCGAGGGATGGGTTGACCGTCGACGGTGATCACGTCGGAGGCGGGATCGGCGCGTGCACCGAGCTCGCGCACGACCCGGCCGTTCACCGCGACTCGCCCCTCGCGAATCCAGCGCTCGGCGTCGCGACGCGAGCTCAGGCCGGCGGCAGCGAGGATCTTCTGGAGACGCCAGCCCAACGCGCCGTCGTCAGTGCGGCTCGAGCGGTTCCGTGCCGGGACCATCCGGCTCGGCGGATGTCTCAGGATCCGGATCGAACGCGAGCGCGTCGGGTGACGGCGTCTCCGCGTCGACCTCGCCTGCAGTGTCCTCGGAGCTCTCGAAAGTCCCCTCCGGTCCACCCTGCGCGGAAGGCTCCAACTCCGGCTCTTTGAGCTCGCTCAGGGCCGGCAGGTCACGCAAGGACTTCAGCCCGAAGGTCTCCAGAAACCGGTGGCTCGTTCCGTAGAGTGCGGGTCGGCCCGGTGCGTCGCGCCGCCCCAGGATGCGGATCAGTCCGCGCTCCAACAGACCCCGCAGAACCGCACCCGAATCGACCGCACGAACCTCGTCGATCTCGGCACGCGTCAGCGGCTGCCGGTAACCGACGACGGCCAGCGTCTCCAGGGCCGCGCGGGAGAGTCGGAGCGCCCGGGCGGGCTGCGCGGCTCGGATCACCGACGCGAACTCTGGCCGGGTCCGAAACTGGTATCCGCCGGCGACCTGTGCGATCTCGTAGGGGCGTCCGCCCCGGTGGAGCGAGTCGTTGATCCGGTCCACGAGTGCGTCGATCTGCGCGGCCGAGAGATCCGGCAGCGCGCGTCGGATCTGGCTCGGCGTGGCAGGCCCCCGTGCCGAGAAAATCAGCGCTTCGAGCTCTGCAATCGGCTCGGAGCTCGTGGGGTCGATCGTGCCTTCGGTTTCCTTCTCCATCGCCCGTCCTTATTCCGAGCCCTCGCCCTCGGCCACCGCCAGCCGAACCCGAATGGGGCCCGACGTAGATCCGTTGTCGGCCAGGCTCTGGAACATGCGAATGGCCTGGAGGTGGGCGAGCTCTAGGATTGCGAGAAAGGTCATCACCACTAGGTGTCGGCTGCTGGGAGAGCCGAGGAGCAGTTCTTCGAACAGCACATTCCCGTGCGGGGCCTTCTGGAGGCGATCCATCACGTGGAGGATCCGGTCCTGCATCGAGACCTGCTCCACGCTCACCTCGTGCGGCCGAGCCTCGCGCGGGAGATTCCGGAGCACCTGCCGGAGTGCCTCGAGGAGGGCGAAGAGGCTCACCTCGAACTCCGGCTCCTTCTGGGGGATCGTCTCCGCGTCCGGCGTCGGGGCGAACACGTCCCTCTCGAGCAGGGCACGGCCACCGAGCTCCACGCCCGCTTCCCGGAACGCCGCGTACTCGGCGAGGCGCCGCGCGAGCTCGGCTCGGGGGTCTACCCCCTCCTCGGAAACGTCTTCCTCCGACGGAGGCAACAGCATCCTCGACTTGATGTAGGCCAGCGTCGCCGCCATGAGGAGGTAGTCGCCCGCGACGTCGATATCGAGCTCCCGCATCAGGTCCAGATACTCCAGGTACTGCTCGGAGATCGTCGCGATCGGGATGTTCGAGATGTCGACCTCGTTGAGACGAATCAGGTGCAGGAGCAGGTCGAGGGGCCCCTCGAACACGTCGAGCTTGATGGCACAGGGCTTGCGCCCCGTGAGTGCGGGAGAGGTGAGAGGTTCCACGGTGCTTGGGTTCGACTGCGTCAGCGGCTTAGTCCCGGGGGGCACGGGGAGGTTACCTCACGCGTGGCGCCGGGCCAACCAGCGCCGCGCCCATTGCGTGTCGACAGGCTCCCCATCGAGCGCGCGCTGCCGAGCGACGCGCAGCAACTCGCCGATCTCGGACCCCACGGCGCCGAGCCGACGGGCAGTGTGACCGTCGAGGGCCGAGGGCGCATGCCGCAGCTCGCGGGCGTAGCGCCGGACGGCGTCGGCGGTCCGGCCGCTGCTTGCGCAGAACAAGAGCAGCAGGCGGGCGTCGGCGCTTCCGTCAAGCAGTGCATCCAGCGATCCGGGGCGGCGGACCTGTGCGAGGGCTCGTCGGAGACGGGGGAACCGCTCGAGATCCGCGTCGATGGCCGATGCGGCCCGCCCCCGAATCCCCAGCCGCGCCAGGACCCGGCTTCGGACGGGAGCGGAGAGCTCAAGGAGCAGGATCGCCAAGCCACAGGCGCGTCGGACCTCGATCCGATCCGCCCCGGGCCACGGCGCCCGGGTTCGGCTCCTTCCGAAACGGCGAAGAGCCGAATCGACGGACCGGGCCGGCGACCATCCCCGTGCAATCGTCTCGAACAGACCCCACCGCCGGGTCTCGCGGGCGGCCCGGGCAGGAGCGGCTTCGGTGAGCAAGCGTTCCAGCTCGTGCACGATCCGATCTCCGGAAACAGGATCCAGGGCATGGCCCGAGATCGCCCGACGGAGTTGCCCCCGCGTTTCGTCCGTCAGCCGAAACCCGAACCGAGCGGCGTAACGCGCGGCTCGGAGCATCCGGGTGGGATCATCCCGGAAGCTCTGGTCGTGAAGGGTTCGAACGAGCCCCCGTTTAAGGTCGAGCCGTCCTTCGAACGGATCCACGAGATGCGCTCCCCCGGTGCGATCGAGGGGGAGTGCCATGGAGTGGATCGTGAGGTCCCGACGTTCGAGGTCCCGCTCGACCGTCGTGGGGGCGACGACCGGAAGAGCCCCGGGGGACGGGTAGCGCTCACGTCGCGCCTGCGAGAGGTCGATCCGCAGGTCCG
>DAOUZG010000190.1 GCA_030665705.1 Deltaproteobacteria bacterium
AGACCGTGGGCCAGGTGCTCCTCGTCCTCGACGATGGCTACACGACTAGCCATCCCGCACCCTCGGGAGCCTCACGAGGAACCGAGTCCCCTTGCCGAGCCCCTCACCGATGACGCGCACCGATCCCCGGTGCTGACGAACGATGCTGCGCACCACGTAAAGTCCGAGGCCGAGACCCCGACGTGAACGGACGTTCGGCGGGCTGAGGCGCTGGAAGCGTTCGAAGATGCGCTCCCATTCCGAAGCGGGGATTCCGATCCCCTGGTCTACGACCTCCACCTCGACCCAGCGCCGCTTCGGCAGGCGGACTTTCACGTCCACGCGCACCTCATCGACCGAGCAACGTACGGCGTTCTCGAGCAGGTTTCGGAACGCGAGACGCAGCTCCTCCGCGTTCCCGCGGACGCGGATGCCGTGCGCCCCGTGCAGGCCGACGGCCTTCTCGTCGAGCCCGTGACGCTCTCGGACCTCACTCGCGCAAGCTTGAAGCAGTGGCTCCAGCTCGACCGGTTCCCTGCGGGGCCGGGCCTCCTCGCTCCGCGCCGCCTGGAGGATGACACCGACCGTCCGTTCGAGCCGATCCAGCTCGGCCGCCATGATCTCGAGGAACTCGGCCCGCCTCGCCTCTCCTCCCCCTCCCCCCTGCAGGGTCTCGAGGTAGAGCCGCAGCGAGGCGAGCGGCGTGTAGAGTTCGTGGGTCACCGCATCGATGAAGCTCCGCTGCCTTTGCCCCGTTCGGATCTCCCGAACGAGCCAGACCGTCTGCAGGATGCTGGCCGCGATGATGCCTGCAAACAGCGCTGCCCCGACGACCACCAGCACCCAGTGGACCGCCGTGAACCCGTGGAGAAGCGCCCGAAACTCCCGGGCGACCAGAATCTCCCAGCCGACGGTGAGCGCGACGACAATCGCGACGAGGGCCGAGGTGAGCGTGATCGGGACCGAGATTCGCGGACGGCTCACGGAGGTCCTCCCTTCAACCCGTGGCATTTCGAAGGATACGGCCCAGGGAGCCACCCCAAAAGAGGGCGGTGCTCCGGGTAGGATCCTAGCAGGAGGGGGCCATGAGTTCGTGCATCTTTTGCGAAATTCTCGCGGGACGGATGGAGGGGACCTTCGTCTATCGCAACGAGAGGGTATCGGCCTTCATGGACATCGCGCAGTGGACTGCGGGGCACCTCCTCGTCGTTCCCAACGCCCACGCCGCGATGCTCGCCGACCTGGAGTCCCGGGTCGGTGGCGAGATCTTCACGGTGGCAATGCGACTGGGCGCCGCCCTGCGGAGGTGCAACCCCGCTCCCCACGGCATCAATCTCCATCTTGCCGACGGGGAGGCGGCCGGCCAGGAGATTTTCCACGTTCATCTCCACGTGATCCCGAGATTTCCGGGCGACCAGTTCGGGATCCGTTCACCCAACCTGGGTCGGCGAGTCGATCGCGCATCGCTCGACCAGAGAGCCGAGGAGATTCGCGCGGCCCTCGAGCCGGGTCGCTGACGATCGCGCTGAGGATCGGTCAGGCGGATTCCGGCCGGCTTGTCTGGGCGGGGGTGGCGACTCGCCTGGCGAGCCGGCGCACCGCCTCGGCCGTCTCCTTCGGGCTGCAGGCGGTGTAGCAGAGACGGATCCAGTTGCGGTAGGCCTCTCCTCCCGATGCCCCGGGCGCCACGAGGACGCCCTCCTCGTAGCAATCCTGCAAGAGCCCCTCCATCCCCCGCTCGTCGAGTGAGCTCTCGACGTTGAGAAAGAGAAAGGTCGAGCCCTCGGGCGGTGAAAGCCCCAAGACTCCAGCCGCGTCTTCGCCCGCTTCGCGGTAGAGAGAACGCGCCTTCTCGAGCCAGGACCCCCCGTTCCGGAGTGCCCGGAGCCCCGCGACCTGCCCCGCCGCCGGCGCACAGTAGACCGTATGGGTCGACACCTTTCGGATCTGGCTCACCACCTCCGACGGCCCCGTGAGGTAGCCCGTGCGGTTCCCGGCCATCCCGAAAGCCTTTGAGAACGAGAACGCGGTGACTGTGGACTCCGGCGCGAACCTCGCAATCGAAACGTGCTTGCCCCGGTAGATGAGATCCTCGTAAACCTCGTCCGAGATGATCCAGAGACCCTCGTCGCGCGCGAACTCGGCGATGGCCGAGAGCCTGGACTCGGACATCACGCGGCCCGTCGGGTTGGACGGCGTCGAGATGTAGAGCGCGACCGTGCGGGGCGTGATCCTCTCGCGCACGGCCTCCACGGCTGCCTCGGGCCCATCGACGCGGTCGTAGAAGGGAAGTTCAACGGGCCAGGCTCGAAAGGTCCGCACAATTCCGCGGATCAGGGGCCAGAAAGGCGCAAGAAGGAGCACCTCCTCACCCGGCGCGACGAGCGCCCCGATCGCTGCGGCCAGCCCCGCCGTCGCGCCCCCGGTCACGAGCACCGACTCGCGTTCGCATGCGAGACAGTTGCGAGCGCGAACCTTCTCGACGACGGCATCCACCAGCTCCGGGATTCCCCGCGTGTCGGTGTAGCGGTTCAGCTCGGGGTAGTCCGCCGCCCGAAGATCTTCCATACGAGCGCCTTCGAAGGGCGTGAGCCATGTGTCACCCACGTGCAGCGGAAACGCATGGTTGCTCCCCGGCAGCCCCACGTCGTCGAAGGGCGAATAGATGGCGCCCGGGATCCGCGCGACCTGCGGGACGGGGTGAGGGACGCGTGGCATCGTGCGCTAAGGCGTGACCGCGATCTTGAGAACGCCGCCCTCGCGGTTCCGGAACAGATCGTAGGCCGGCGCGACCTCCTCGAGGCGGACCCGATGCGTAAAAAGCGCACCCAGGTCGAGGGAGCCGTGGTTCAGGAGGTTGAGGAGTGCCTCCATCCGGAGGGTTCCGGAGGGTGCGAGCGTCGTGACGATGTTGCGGTGCAGGAACGTGGGGCTGAGTGTCGCCATGGAGAGTTCCGTCGTTAGACCGTAGAGCCCGACCGAGGAGACCGTTCCCCCGCGACGAACCACCTGCGTGCACGACTCGAAGGTCTTCTGCGTACCGACCGCTTCGATCGCCACGGCAACTCCGCGGCCCTCGGTCAGGGCCATGATCTCGGCGACGGCATCCTTCTCCGCCGCGTTGATAACGACGTTGGCGCCGAACCGGCGCGACATCTCCAGCCGTTCGGGAATCGTGTCCACGGCGATCAGCAGACCGCAGCCCCGGGCCCGGGCCCCCGCGGTGGCGCAGAGCCCGACGGGGCCCTGCGCAAAGACCGCCACGGAGTCGCCGATCGATGCACCGGCCCGCTCCACGGCCCCGAGGCCGGTCGAGAGAATGTCGGTGGCGAGCACCGCCACCTCGTCGGTGACCCCCTCCGGCACCTTCGCAGCGCTCAGATCGGCGTGCCCCACGCGGTAATACTCGGCCTGACACCCGAACAGCAGAGTGCCGTCGCCCGTGCAAATTGCGGGCTCTCCCCGAAGGCACTCGGGGCACCGCCCGCAGGCAGTGAAGCAGGATGCAATGACGCGGTCTCCCGGCTGGAAGCGGGTCACGTCCTCTCCCACGGCGTGGACGATCCCGATCGCCTCGTGCCCCATCAGCATCCCCTGGGGGATGGCTGAATTCGGGTAGGGCCCGGCCAGAAGCTCGCTCGGGAACTCGTCGAGGAAGTGCATGTCGGTGCCGCAGATGGCCGAGAGAGACATCTTCACGACGATGTCGCGGGGCCCCGGCTCCGGGATCGGGATGTCCAGGAGCTCGACCTTCTTCATGTCGGTCTTCACACACGCTCGCATTCCGCTTCCTCCCTGGTTGCGGCGCTATCTTATCACCGACACGGCCGCGGGTTTCAGGAACCGGAGCCCGCAAGACGAGGGCACACGAGCGTCTGCCTCGCTCGATCGCGTCAAGTACGGCTGCTAGGCCGCAGCTGCGGACCTACTGCCCCCCCAGAATCAGTGGGAGCCCGTCCTTTCCAGATCCGATCACGACCACCTTCGCGTTGGGACTGCTGGCGAGCTTCTCCGTCGCCTCGATCCCCTTCCACTGGAGCAGCGCCGCACTGATTCCGGTGCTCACGACCTTCTGAAAGTCAGCGATGCCCTGCGCCTCGATGCGCTTGCGCTCTGCCTCCTTCCGCTCCCGGTTGAGCGTGAACTTCATCTTCAGGGCCTTTTGCTCCTCTTCGAGCTTCTCGCTGATGGCGCGTCGGATGTTGTCGGGCAGAGCGACGTTGCGAACCAGGATCGCATCGAGGT
>DAOUZG010000091.1 GCA_030665705.1 Deltaproteobacteria bacterium
TCGAGAGGGAGGGCGACGTTCAAGTCCTGCAGGATGTAGCTCGTGTCGATGTGAAGGTGGTTCGACTCGATCGATGCCGAGCTCGCATCGGCGCGCAGTGCCCGCCAACCCGGGTCACCACGCAGCGGATTCTGATGCTCCATCTCCATGTCGAAGGGCTCATCCCCCTTCATTGACAGGCCGGCCGTCGAGAGCAGGGCTACCTTCGATGCTGCAAGCGGCTTCGAAATCGGAGTCCACGGGATCTCCCCGTGGGTCGGCTCCTCGGGAATACGGGACGAGAGCACCCGCGTGAGGAACTGCCCCGTAAACCGCCACGGGTCGACCTGGCGCCCAGCTCCGGAAGTCGTGTGGTTTCGCATGGGTCGCATTCTACCCTGAGGGGGCCGACCGTGTCGCTCGGTGCCTCAAGCTGAGGTCTCGCTCAGCGTTTCGCGGAGTTGCCTCTTCAAGATCTTTCCCGTAGGCGTCCGGGGTATCTCCTCGATAAATACAATCGTGGCAGGGATCTTCTCGTTGGAGAGGTGCTGCGCGCAGTACTCCCGAACCTCGGCCTCGGTGACGGTTCTCCGCTCGTCGTGTACGACGAACGCGGCGACAATCTCGCCGAATTCGCGATGGGGCTGCCCCACCACAGCGGCATCCGCGATGCCCGGCATTCCGGTCAGGACCTCTTCGACTTCAGCGGGGTAGATGTTCGCCCCGCCCCGAATGATCATGTCCTTGACCCGATCGACGATGTAGATGTAGCCGTCGGCGTCCCGGACCGCCACGTCTCCGACGGTCATGTACTTGCCCCGGTAGGTCTCCACGGTCGCCTTCGGGTTCTTGTAGTAGCCGTCCATGAGCACACCGTTGTGGATGTAGAGGATGCCGCGTTCGCCGTCCGGTACTTCGTTTCCCATCTCATCGAAGATCTTGAGTTCGTTATCGGCAAACGCCCTTCCCACACTCGACGGTCGTTCGCGCATCTCCTTAGGGGCGATGAAGGTGTTCACCCCCGCTTCCGTGGACCCGTAGTACTCGTAGAGGCAATCCCCGAAGCGGTCGAGAAAGGCCAGCTTGTATTCGGGAAAGAGGGGAGCCGCCCCGCAGATAACCGTACGCAGGCTCGAAAGGTCGAGCTTACGGGTAACCTCGTCCGGGACCTGCAGCAGGCGGGCCACCATGGTCGGGACCAGATGAACCGAGGTGACCCTGTGTTGATCCACGAGTTCGAGAAACCGAATCGGGTCGAATCGGGGCTGGTAGACGGAGGTTCCCCCCAGGATGAAACTCACCAGGTTGAAAAAAGAGGGAGCGGAGTGATAGAGCGGGCAGCAGACGAGGTGCACCTCGTCGGGGCTCATGTTTAGAAACCCGATGATCTTCATCACGTAGTTGATCACCTCGGGGTTCGCGGCGAAGTCCGTGCTGCGGGCCGCCCCCTTGGGCTTTCCGGTCGTGCCCGAGGTGTAGATCATGGAGCTGCCGACCGCTTCGCTTGCCGATAAGCCCTCGAGATCCGCCTCGGGAGGGTTCTCGAAGAGCTCCTCGTAGTCCCTCGCCCCCTCGGCCGATCCACCGAAAATAACGAAGCCGTCGGCGACGACCTTCTTGTAGCGTTCCTTGAACGGGAGGATGCGGTCAGCGAACTCGTGCCAGAAAATGAGAACCTTCGAGTCCGAGTTATCAACGATAAACTCGATCTCCGGCGCCTTCATCCGATATCCGACCATCACCATTCCGACCTGCAGGTACTCGAGGGCCTGAGAGATCTCGTCGTACTCGGGCAGGTTGTAGGTCATGACCGCGGCCTGATCTCCGGGTCTGAGGCCGAGCCCGTACAGTTGCTTTGCCAGGGCTCGGGCCCTCTCCCGTAGCTCTCCGTAGGTGAACGAGCGCGCGGGGCCGATGACCGCTTTCTTCTCGGGCTGGTTGCTGGCGTGAGCCTCGAGTAGGTTGGCTCGCTCGGGTCCAGCTTGGGCTTCCGACATGTGCAGTTCCTCTTGATGGACGAAGCGCTTACCGATGGTTCGGGAAGTGTGCTCGATTCGAAGAGGATCCTGACCAGCCTAAGTCTGACCGATGCCCGTGTCAATCGAGCGGTTCTTCCCGCTTGGTGCCGCGACGGGGCCACGGCTTGTCGTGTCGGGTGAGGCCTGCCAGACTACCAGCTGCGCGCTCCAAGGGAGTGATCGAGTTGAAAGAGATGCGAATCCTCTCCCCGTGTGGACTGCTCGGATACGGGTTTCCCGATGCGTCTTTCAACAAGGGGCTGGAGCGGAACCCCGACGTCATCGCGGTGGACGCGGGTTCGACCGACGCGGGCCCGCAGAAGCTCGGGGCCGGTGTGGGAATCGTCAGCAGACAGGCGACGAAGAAGGACCTCCTCCCGATCCTCACCGCAGGTCAGGAGCGGAACATCCCCGTGATTATCGGTTCCGCGGGCGGGGCCGGAGCGAGGACACACGTCGAATGGTCGATGGATGTGGTCGAGGAGATCGTGCGGGAGAGGGGGTTTTCCTTCGAGACAGCGGTGATCTATGCGGACGTCGATCGCGATTACCTCCATCAGAAGCTCGATGAGAACCGGATCGAGCCGCTGGGACCGGTCCCAGACCTGACTCACGCCGCGATCGACGATGCCGTGCGCGTAGTGGGTCAGATGGGGTCCGAGCCGATCATCGATGCGCTCGACCACGGGGCGCAGCTGATCGTTGCGGGACGCGCTTACGACCCGGCCCCCTTTGCTGCGCTGCCGATCCGCAGTGGTTTTGATCCGGGACTGGCGCTGCACCTGGGGAAGATTCTCGAATGCGGTGCGCTATGCGCGGAGCCGGGAACGACGAAGGATGCGATTCTCGGCTACCTGAGAGACGATCACTTCATCGTGGAGGCGCTCAACGATAGCCGGAAGTGCTACACGACGTCGGTCGCGGCGCACACCCTTTACGAGAAGGGGCATCCCTACATTCTCCACGGGCCGGGGATCGAGCTGGATCTCTCCGAGTGCACGTTCGAGCAGCAGACCGAGGGTACGGTGAAGGTATCCCGCAGCCGCGTCAGAGCCACGGAGAAGTACGCGATCAAGCTCGAGGGCTCCTCGCAGGTGGCGTTCAGGACCATCGTCATTGCCGGCGTGCGGGACCCCATTCTCATCGAGAACATCGATGAGATCACCCGTGGCGTCGTCAGCCAGATCCGTGACGACTACCGCGAGGTTCCGCAATCCGACTACGAGATCCTCTTTCACATCTACGGGAAGAACGCCGTGATGGGAAGGCTGGAGCCCGACGGGAAGCCGGGGCACGAGATCGGCGTCCTCATGGAGGTCGTGGCCTCGACGCAGGAGCTGGCCAATGCGGTCTGCGCAACCGCGCGGTCGACGATGCTCCACTACCCGTATGCGGGGAGGAAATCAACCGCGGGAAATCTGGCCTTTCCCTACTCACCGTCCGACATCCAGTGCGGTCCCGTCTACAAGTTTACGGTCTACCATCTCGTCGAGGTCGAGGATCCGTGTGAGCTCTTCAGGACGGAGTACAGAAAACTCGGGTAGGAGGAAAGGGAAGGGGATGTCCAAAGAAGTCAGGCTCTACGATCTGGCCAAGGTCCTGAGAAGCAAGAACGCGGGTCCTTTCGAGCTGACCCTGGACATCATCTTCGATGATCAGGAGAGCTACGAGACCGTAAAGCGCTCCAACGTGATCAATAGAGATCTCGTCTGCAGGCTGTACCGGGTTCGGCCGGAGGAGGTCTATCACGTCGTTTCCTTCGACGCGGCTCGGGCGATCAAGATCACCATCCGGCGGCCGGTCGACTCGGGAGGTATCGGGGACACCGACGTCTACGGAGCCCAGCAGCACGCGCCGCTGATCGACGTCATGATTCCGGTTGGAGGCTAGAACCCATCTCAGAAACCCGCTCCCGTCGCCGCCGCGCGCCGGGGCATCAGGTGGACGTCCTCCGGGCGGATCGCGAAGAGAACCGGGTCGCCCGGCTCCAGGGTATGCCCGAGGCCGCGTCCGGCGATGAGATGCGTACGCAGCTCGCTCCCCTCCCAATCGATCCAGGCCGTGGCCAGCGTTCCGTCCGAGACCAGGCGTTGTACCTTACCCTTGAGATTTCCCAGGGGGCCCTGGCCCCGAAAGGGAACGGGCTGCTCGCCGAAGACGCTCGAGGTGGAGTGTTCGATGCGCGCATCCTCGCCCCGCTTCGCGTCGAGCTTCACGTGCTCCGGCCGGATTCCGATCCAGACCGGCTCGCCGGGCGATGCGTGCACGGCGGAGCGGAGGTGCTGCCCGGGTCGGACTTCGACGAGTGTGAGATCTGCGGCGTCACGCCCAACCACGACGCCTGCAATAACGTTGTCCATGCCGACGAGCTGGGCCACGGCCGGACTCGCGGGTCGGCGCAGAATTTCGTCTCGGCTTCCGACCTGGACGAGCCGCCCTTCGCAGAGCACCGCGATCCGGTCGGCGAGGAGCAGCGCCTGGCGGAGCTCGTGGGTGACCATCGCGACGGCAACCTCGGTCTCGGCGATCGCGTGCCGCAGGTCGAACGAGAGCGCCTCCCGACCGGCGACGTCGAGGTCGTCGAAGGGTTCGTCTAGGAGAAGGACGCCGGGCTCGGTCACGAACGCGCGCGCCAGAGCAAGGCGGCGCACCTCGCCCCCCGAGAGCGTCGCGGCGTTTCGCCGCGCCAAGTCGCCGATTCCGAAGCGCGTAAGCGCGTGGCCCGCTCGCCGCCGCCGCTCGGTGCGGGCAACGCCCTCGGCCCAGAGCGGAACCTCCGCGTTGTAGAGGGCAGAGCCGCGCAGCAGAATGGGCCGCTGGAAGACCAACGCCTGGGGGCGGTCCGTTTCCACAGCGACACTTCCCTCGCGCGGTCGTAGCAGGCCCGCCATGGCGCGGAGCAGGGTGCTCTTCCCGGCGCCGTTCGGTCCGAGCACCGCCAGAACCTCGCCCGTGTGCAGGTCCAGACTCGGAACGTGTAGCTCGAACCCACCGTTTCGAGTCCCGTACCCGACCGTCAGGTCGCGGATCGAGAGCACGGTGCGTCCGGGTCCGGTCACGTCCGCCTCGCCTGCTGGATGGCCGTGAGCGTCGCAGCAAGCACGAACGTGAGACCGAGAAGCAACACCGCCAGTGCAATGGCCTCTTCGAATCGACCCATCTGCGTGTACATGAGGATGCCGGTCGTGAGCACCCGTGTCTCGCCCTCCAGGTTGCCCCCGACCATCATCACGGCCCCGACCTCGGAGAGAATCCCGCCGAGGGCCGCAATCACAGCGGCGAGCAGACCGAGCCGCGTCTCCCGCACGAGGATCCAGGCCGCCCGCAAGCCCCGTACGCCGAGGGCACGGACCTGGACGTGCCAGTCCTCCGGAAGTGCACCCACCGAGGCCAGACTGATCCCGACGATGAGCGGGAGTGCGATCAGCACCTGCGCAACCACCATCGCCTGCGGTGTGTACATGAGCTCCAGAGCGCCGAGGGGTCCGCTCCGCCAGAGCAACAGTGCGACAACCAGGCCCACCACCACGGGAGGAAGGCCCATCCCCGAGTTTACGAGGGCGACGACGAGCCCCCTCCCCGGGAAGCGGTGGCGTCCGAGGAGCAGCCCGACCGGCAGACCGAGCCCCACCGCCACCACGAGCGCCGAGCCCGAGACCGCGAGCGTTCGGAGGGCGACTTCGACAACGGCGCTCGATTCGAAGTCGGCCACGGAGACCTACTTCCCCTCGACCGATTCCGACCGGAGAGGCACAAAGAGCGGCTCCTCCGATGCGTCTCGGCCGAAATTTCCGATGAGTTCCTGGACCTCGGGCGAGAGCAGGAAGTCGGCGAAGCGCTTTGCCCCGTCGACCCGCACGCTTTCAGGTGGGAAGCGGCCGGGGTTGGGCCGCATCACCGAGTAGACGTTGCGCAGCGCAGGTTCGGGGCGGGAGAGCGCGACGAGGCCGACCCGATCGCTGAAGGCGCGGAACGTCCCCAGGTCTGAGAGAACGTAGGCGCGCCGCTCCCCGGCGACCTGCAGCGAGAGTCCCATCCCCGAGCCGGTGCGAACGAACCCCTTCCATCGAACGTCGGGATCGAGGTCCGCAGCCTTGAAGAGCGCCACCTCGCACCGGTGGGTTCCCGAGTCGTCGCCACGGCTCACGAAGCGTGCCTTCACTGCGGCGATTCGCTGGAGCGCATCGACCGCGGAGGGGGCATCGCGCACGCCGGCGGGGTCGTCGGGCGGCCCCGCGATCACGAAGTAGTTCTCCATGAAGGGACGGCGATCGATGAGGACCCCCTCCCGCACGAGCGCCTTCTCGCCGTCGGGCGCGTGGGTGACGAGCGTGTCCGCGTTGCCGTCGGCGCCCATGCGAAGTGCGGCGCCGCTCCCGACGGAGATGAGGCGCACCGTAATCCCGGTGCGTTCGCGATAGAGCGGGAGCAGCTCGTCGAACAGGCCCGAATCCCGCACGCTCGTGGTCGTGGCGAGCAGGAGCCTGCCGCTCGGGGCTTCATCCGCGGCGAGCGCCGGACCCGAGCAGAGACCCACGATGGTGGCCAGGAGGATCGCGACGGAGCTCACGGTGGAGATCCGAAGCCGAGCCGCTCGAGCTCCGCCCGGACCGAGCTCCCCTGCGCGAGAAGCCGCCGCAGGGCTTGCACGGCCGGTCGATCCCACCGGTCGGTGGGAACGGCGAAGTCGTAGTGCTCATCGCGGACCGGACGAAAGCGGAGGCCCGCCTGCTCTGCCACGGTCTCGATCGTCATGCCCCAGTCGGCGCGCCCCTGCGCCACGGCCGCCGCCACGGCGTAGTGGGAGCGTGGCTCGTAGGCGTAACCGGGAGGGCGCCGCTCGCCGAGGAGTTCGTCGATCAGGATCCGCGTGCCCGATCCTCGGTTTCGGTTCACCATGCGCAGCGTGGGGTCGGCCACCAGCTCGTCGGCGTTGCGCAGCTCCTGTCCGAGGGTGGCGATTCCCTGCGTGCGCCGGTAGCCCGGGAGGAGGCGCAGGCCCGCGCCCAGGAAGGGTGCGTTGTAAGTCCCCGTCTCGGGATCGAGGAGATGGATCGGCGCGACGTCACACTCGCCCCTGCGTGCGGCGGCGAGCCCAGCCTGACTCCCCACGGCCATCACCTTGACGGCAAGGCCCTCCCGAACCAGCGCACCGGCGATCACGTCGAGCCCCACGCAGTGGCTCCCGATCACCACCAGGTC
>DAOUZG010000202.1 GCA_030665705.1 Deltaproteobacteria bacterium
TCGAGAGGCCGTCCCGCACCATGATGCGTTCGACCTGCGTCTTCTCGTCGGCGTAGACCACGACGACCTCATCGAAGGGGAGGGCCGCGCCCGAGCCGCGACCCGCCTTGCGTCCCTCGAGAAGCAGCGGGATGTCGAGCACGACGACGGGAGCGCCCTCGCGCCGAAGGGCGCCGAGGCGCTCTGCCAGGATGCGGCCCACGCGGGGGTGAAGGATGCCGTTCAGCTTCATACGCGCCCCCGAGTCTCGAAAAACGAGCGCGCCGAGCTTCTCGCGGTCCAGCTCACCGGAGGGGAGGAGGTAGTCCCGGCCGAAGACCCGTGTGATCTCCTCGAGCACTTCGCCTCCCGGAGACTCGAGCTCGTGCACGATTCGGTCGGCGCAGATCACGACGGCGCCGAGCTGCTCCAGGAGCTCGGCGACCCGGGTCTTCCCGGTTGCGATGCCCCCCGTGAGCCCGACGACGAAGCTGCGACCCTCCGGCATGGCCGGGATGGTACGCGAGCGGCATTCGCACGGGGAGCGCTCTACGGGCGGGAGAGAGGCACGAAGGGACAAGAGCGCGTCATTACTCGGGAATTCAAGCGCCTCCGCTTGGCAAAGGGAGAGGGCGTTCGGTATAGTCGCGCCTCTTGCGCCGGGGCTTTGGCCCTGGCCCCAATGGCTGGGTGAAGGTGCAGAGAGCCCGGCCTGGATAGACCTACTGTTGTGAGCGACTCCGAAAAGACGATTGGCGACTGGCGCGCGAAGATCGACCGGATCGATCAGGAGATCCTCGAACTCCTGAACGAAAGGGCTCGCTGCGTGGCAGAGATCGGGCGGCTCAAAGACGCCGACCAGTCGAGCATCTACGTGGCGAGCCGGGAGCTCGAGATCTTCGAGCGCCTGGAGAGTCGTCACCGGGGTCCATTTCCGAGAGAGGCGATCCGAAACGTGTTCCGCGAGATCATCTCGGCGTCGCGCTCCGTCGAGCGGGGCGTCCGGGTGGCCTTCCTGGGCCCCGAAGCCACCTACACCCATCAGGCCGGCATTCAGCAGTTCGGCCGTATGGCGGAGTTCGTTCCGACGGCGACGATCGACGAGATCTTTCGAGTGGTCGAGGAGTCGCGCGCGGAGTACGGCGTGGTCCCGATCGAAAACTCGCAGGAGGGCGTGGTCAGCCATACGCTCGATCTCTTCGTGGAGTCCCCGCTCACGATCAGCGCCGAGGTCCACGTTCCCATTCACCACAACCTCCTCTCGAAGAGCGGAGACCTTCGTCGCGTGCGCGCGGTCTGCTCGCATCCACAGGCGCTGGCACAGTGCCGACGGTGGCTCGAGCTGAACCTCCCCGAGGCTCCCCAGTATCCAACCCCGTCGACGGCGCTCGCCGCCGAGCGGGCCGCCCGCAGCGAGGAGACCGCTGCAATTGCGAGCCCGGTGGCCGGGGAGATCTACGGGCTGCAGGTGGTTCGATCGGGAATCGAGGACGACGCGAGCAACACCACACGCTTCCTGGTCGTCAGCCGGGAGGCTCCGAGGCGAAGCTCCCGCGACATCACGTCGCTGCTCTTCTCGATCCAGCGGGACGAGGTCGGAGCACTCCACCGTGCGCTCACCCCCTTTGCACTTCACGGTGTGAACCTGACGCGGATCGAGTCCCGTCCGACCCGGGTACGCGCCTGGGAGTACGTCTTCTTCTGCGACTTCGAAGGGCACGTCGAGGATCCGAAGGTCGCCCAGGCGATCGAGGAGCTCCGTCCCTGCTGCGACTTCGTAAAGGTGCTCGGAAGCTACCCACGCGCCGAGGACGCCTCGTGAGCCGCATCCGCGACCTGGCCAGACCGCACATCGCGGAGCTCGAACCCTACCCCCCCGGAAAGCCGATCGAGGAGCTGGAGCGGGAGCTGGGGGTACGGGATTCGATCAAGCTCGCCTCCAACGAGTCCGCTTTCGGCCCCTCTCCCCAGGTCGTCCGGGCGATCCAGGAAGTCGCCGCGGGCGTCCACCGCTACCCCGATGGGTCGTGCTTCTACCTGCGGCAGGCGGTGGCGAAGGCCCTCGGGGTCGAGGAGGGTCAGCTTCTCTTCGGCTGCGGCTCCGACGAGATCCTCGAGATTCTGGTGAAGACCTTCCTCGGACCGGGCGAGGAGGCCGTGTTTCCGTGGCCCAGCTTCGCCATGTACCCGATCGTCACGCGGGGTATGGGCGGCGTTGCGGTCTCCGTGCCCCTCGATGCCGAGCTTCGGCCTGACGTGGAGGCGCTGGCGGCTGCCGTCACGGAGCGGACCCGGCTGCTCTTCCTCGCAAACCCGAACAACCCGACCGGCACCTCCATCGGTGCGGCGGATTTTCAAAAACTCCTGGAGCGGCTTCCCGAGCAGGTCCTCGTCGTGTGCGACGAGGCGTACCGGGAGTATGTCCGCCGCTCGGATTTCCCCGACTCCCTGGCGGCGCTCGCACGCCGGCCCACCATGGTCGTCCTCCGGACCTTCTCGAAGGTCTACGGCCTCGCGGGGCTCCGGATCGGGTTCGCGGTTGGAGACCCGGAGCTCGTCGGACTGCTCGAGCGTGCCCGCCACCCCTTCAACGTGAGTTCGCTGGCCCAGGCGGCGGCGCTGGCCGCGCTCGGCGACCGGGAGCACGTGGCCCGGGCCATTACGCTGAACGCATCCGGCCTGAAGCAGCTCGAAGAAGGCTTCAGAGAGCTGGGCCTTCGGTTCGCCCCGAGCGACGCGAACTTCGTGCTGGTTCGGGTCGGGGAGGGCGCAAGCCGCGTCTACGAGGGGCTGCTTCAGCGCGGGGTCATCACCCGGCCGCTCGGGGCGTTCGGACTCCATGAGCACCTGCGTGTGACCGTCGGTCTCCCAACGGAAAATGAGCGATTTCTTAAAGCATTGCGTGAGGTCTGGGACGGGTGACGGGGGCGCCTCTCTTCGAGCGGGTGGTGGTCATCGGTCTCGGCCGGGGCGGGGGCTCGGTCGCGCTGGGAGCGCGGGAGCGGGGGCTCGCCCGGGCGGTGGTCGGAGTCGACCCGGCTCTGGACTCCGCCGGCTCGATCCCGGTGCTTTCACTCGAGGAGGCGCTGCCGAACGCCGACGCGGTCGTTCTTGCTGTCCCGATGGAGGTCGTCGACGAGGTCCTGGCGCAGATGGCGCCTCTCGTCCCCAATGGGGCCCTGGTGACCGACACCATCAGCGTCAAGGAGCCGGTGGCCGACGCGGTCCGCCGGCTGCTGCCGGTTCCCGAGCGGTGCGTGGGAGCGCATCCCATGGCTGGGGGAGATGCGGGGGGGTTCGCCCGCGCCCATGCTGAGCTCTTCGAGGGAATGCCCTGTCTGCTGGCGCTGGAGGGGCGGGAGCCTGCGGAAGTGGTGGACCAAATCGACAGATTCTGGCAGGGTTTAGGCGCGTTTACGGTTCGGACGACGCCGGCGCAGCACGACGCGATTATGGCGCTGCTCTCTCATGCGCCTCACGCGGTCGCGTATGGGTTCGCGCGGGGGCTTTCGGATCGGGGGGAGGTGCTCCGCTTGGCGGGGCGGGGGCTTCGGGACTTCGTTCGAATCGCCCGCGCCAGCCCGGACCTCTGGGCAGAGATACTTCTCCGCAACCGACAGAAGGTGATCGAAGAGCTAGCGCGGTTCGAGAAAAACCTGGAGGAGATCATCGAAGCACTGGGGAAAGAAGATCGAGAGGGCCTGACACAGTTGCTTCGTGACGGGCAGCAGGCGCTGCAAGAACTCGAGAGATAGGAGGAGAGAAGCGGAGGATATGACTGAGGAATCGCAAACCCCGACCGCTATGGAAGGGGAGACACCGGAACTGGAGGAGCGCTTCGAGGACCTGTTCGAGGGGAGCCTCCGGATGATTAAGTCCGGAGAGGTTGTGACGGGGACGGTCCTGCGCATAGACCCCGAGTACGTCCTCGTGGACATCGCCTACAAATCCGAGGGCTTGATCCCGACTTGGGAATTCGCCGACGAGCGCGGCGTGGCGAGGGTAAGCGCGGGCGACACCGTCGAAGTCATGGTCGAGGAGGTCGAGGACGAGGGGGGCGTGATCATGCTCTCCAAGGAGAAGGCC
>DAOUZG010000023.1 GCA_030665705.1 Deltaproteobacteria bacterium
GCCGTCTCGGAATCGAGGGGCGGCAGTCCATGGAAGGTGGCCGGTCGAGTGCGAGCACTGAGACGAAGGTGACCCGCAAAAGGTACGACCCGGAATGGCCAAGTACGAAGTCACGATAGACGGAAAGAAGTATGAAGTAGAGATCCTAGCCGACGACGGGCGGCAGGCCGTCTTGAAGGTGAACGGCCGGAAGTACGAGGTCGACCTGCAGAACGTCTCCACCTCATCGCCGTCCGTGCCGACTCTAGCCCGTCAGGCCTCAATCCCTCAGAATGCGGTCCCGAAACCTCCAGCGCCCGTGAGCTCCCCGAGTTCAGCCCGCACGCGGGCAAGCGCTCCAGCCGCCCCCGGCGACATGCAGATCCGCGCTCCCATGCCGGGGCTCGTGCTCGACGTCCTCGTCTCGGTGGGGCAGCGCGTCAACCCCGGAGATGTGCTGCTTCAGATCGAAGCAATGAAGATGGAGAACGATATCAAGAGCCACGCCGAGGGGACGGTCAAGGAGATCCTGGTAGCCAAGGGTACCGAGGTGCTGGAGGGAGACGTCCTCATGCTGCTGGAGGAATGAGCCGTGGAGGGGTTCTGGCGCGTCTTCGAGATCACGGGGCTCGCTGGCTTTACCGTCGGAAACGTCCTGATGGACGTCGTCGGAATCGTCTTCATCTACCTCGCAATCCGAAAGCATTACGAACCGCTGCTGCTGGTCCCGATCGGCTTCGGCATTCTTCTCGGGAACGTACCACCGGTCATGATCGCGGGCTCCCACGTCTTCTACACCTCGGTCACCAACCCCGACAGCCAGATGTACTTCCTCTATTACGGGGTGCTCAAGGGCATCTACCCGCCGCTCATATTTCTCGGGATCGGTGCCCTCACGGATTTCAGCTATCTCATCTCGAACCCGAGGCTCATCCTGTTGGGGGCGGCGGCGCAATTCGGGATATTCGTCACCTACTTCGGAGCCCTGGAACTCGGGTTCGCACCGACGCAAGCCGGAAGCATCGGTATCATCGGCGGCGCTGACGGCCCGACAGCCATATTCCTTTCCAGCATGCTGGCGCCCGAACTCATCGCGCCAATCGCAATCGCAGCATACAGCTACATGGCCCTGGTGCCGGTAATCCAGCCGCCCATCATGAAACTCCTGACCAGCCGCAAGGAACGCCTCATTCGCATGAAGCCGCCCCGGGAGGTGTCCAAACTCGAAAGGATCATGTTCCCCCTGATCACCTTCATCATCTGTACCCTTCTGGCTCCGGGGTCCTCGATTCTTCTGGGAATGCTCATGTTCGGAAACCTGCTGCGCGAGTCGGGAGTGACGGAGCGACTGGCCCAGACCGCACGGACCAGCTTCGTGGACATCATCACCATTCTCATCGGGGTGTGCGTGGGCTGCAGCGCAGACGCCGCAACCTTCCTCAAGCCGGACTCTCTGAAGATCTTCGCGCTCGGAGCCTTCAGCTTCATGATCGCGACCGCATCCGGTGTGATTTTCGCCAAGATCTTGAACTGGATCGGTCCCGAGCCGTTGAACCCTCTCATCGGAGCCGCTGGAGTCAGTGCGGTGCCGGACTCGGCCCGGGTGGTTCAGATGGTGGGAAACGAAGAGGACCCCTCCAACTTCTTGCTCATGCACGCCATGGGTCCGAACGTCGCCGGGGTCATCGGCTCGGCCATAGCCGCAGGGGTGCTGTGGTCCGTTCTTGCCTGAGTGAGGGGTGAGCATGAAACCCACGAAGCTCATAAGAAAAGGCGAAAGCATCACGACTCGGACAGTCGACGGAAAGACGATACAGCTTCTCTTCAAGTCCGAGGTGATGGAGGGCATCCTCGTCAAGCTCGAACCGATGAGCGGATTCGCCGGAAGTTACAGGCACAAGGGCGAGGAGGCGCACCTGGTACTGGAAGGCGAGGTCGAGTTTGTCGTGGAGGATGAAACCTTCCTCTGTCGGGAAGGCGACATACTATGGCACTGCAGCAACCTCGAGCACACGATACGCAATCCCGGCATGGCACATGCGACCTACCTCACGATCCTGGCTCCGCCCTCCATGTAACTCGATTCGGATCAGTCGACGCCGCCTGCACGGCACCCTCACCCCTACAGCGGTATGTTTCCGTGCTTCTTCGGCGGATTCTGGTCTTTCTTGTTCTCCAGCATCTGGAGCGCTGAGATGATCCGCGGACGCGTCTCCTCGGGCTTGATCACCTCGTCGATATATCCGAGCTCCGCCGCCTTGTACGGATTTGCGAAGGTCTTCCGGTAGTCGGCCACGAGCCGGGAACGAGTCTCTTCTACGTCGTCGCTCTTCACGATCCGGTCCCGGAAGACGATATTGACCGCGCCGTCCGGCCCCATCACGGCGATCTCGGACTGGGGGTACGCGTAGTTGACATCCCCACGGATGTGCTTCGAGCTCATGACATCGTAGGCGCCCCCGTAGGCTTTGCGGGTGATCACGGTGACCTTCGGCACCGTGGCCTCGGCGTACGCGTAGAGAAGCTTCGCGCCGTGACGAATGATCCCGCCGAACTCCTGCGCCGTCCCGGGAAGGAAGCCGGGCACGTCCACGAACGTAACGAGCGGAATGTTGAAGGCATCGCAGAAACGGACGAACCGCCCCCCCTTGGTCGAGGCATCGATATCCAGACATCCCGCTAGAACGTCCGGCTGGTTTCCGACCACACCCACGCTCTTTCCACCGAATCGAGCAAAGCCGACGACGATGTTCCGCCCCCAGTGCTGATGCACCTCCAGGAAAATTCCGTCATCGGCGACCATCTGGATCAGAGCGGTCATGTCGTAGGGCTTGTTGGGGTTGTCGGGAACGTGATCCCGGAGTCGAGGGTCGGCGCGGTTCGGATCGTCCTGGGTAGGGACGAATGGCGGGTCCTCCACGTTGTTCTGGGGCATGAAGGAGAGCAGCGTGCGGATCAGCCCGAGGCACTCCTCCTCGGTCTCCGCTGCGAAGTGGGCGACGCCACTCCGGGAGTTGTGCGTGACGGCACCGCCGAGCTCCTCTTTGGACACCTCCTCGCGAGTCACGGTCTTGATGACGTCCGGGCCCGTGATGAACATGTTCCCGGTTCCCTTCACCATCAAGATGAAGTCGGTGATCGCGGGCGAGTAGACCGCACCGCCGGCGCAGGGACCCATGACGGCCGAGATCTGGGGAACCACGCCCGATGCAAGGGTGTTCCGGAGGAAGATGTCGGCATAGCCTCCCAGCGATACGACACCCTCCTGGATGCGCGCGCCGCCCGAATCGTTCAGCCCCACGACCGGCGCCCCGACCTTCATCGCGTGGTCCATGATCTTGCAGATCTTCTCCGCAAACGCGCCGGAAAGAGATCCGCCGAACACGGTAAAGTCGTGTGAGAAGACGAACGTCAACCTCCCGTTGATCTGGCCGTACCCGGTGACCACGCCGTCGCCCGGGACCCGGTTCTCATCCATGTCGAAATCGGTGCACCGGTGAGTCTTGAATCGATCGAATTCACGGAAGGTCCCGGGGTCTAACAGAACGTCGATGCGCTCACGCGCGGTGAGCTTGCCCTCCTTGTGCCGCCGCTCGATTCGATCGGTCCCGCCGCCGAGCTCGGCGCGGGCGTTGAGCTGATCCAGCTCCTTGATCTTCTCCTCGATTCCCAGGTCTAGTACTCCTTTTGCGCCTGAAGAACGGTGATGGCGGTCAGATTCACGATGTCCTCGACGGTCGCGGTGGGCTGTAGCGAATTCACCGGGCTCCGCATCCCCATCAGCAGGGGCCCGACGACGTGGGCCTCGCCGGCCACGTCCATGAGCCGTACCGCGATGTGAGCGGCATGAAGGTTGGGAAAGATCAACACGTTGGCCTCGTCCTTCAACGTGGAGAAGGGATAGCGGGGCGCTCTCCGTGCCGCATCCAGGGCGAGATCGGCCTGCATCTCTCCGTCGATCTGGAGGTCGGGCCATCGCTCCCTGGCGATTTCGACCGCCGCCTGGAGCCGAAGGGTGTCCTCACTCCGGACGCTCCCGAAGCTCGAGTGGGAGAGGATCGCAACCGCCGGGGTGAAGTCGAACCACCTCGCGGTTGCCGCGCCGAGTCCGGCGATGTCCGCCAGCTCTTCGGCCGTGGGCTCGCCGTTCACCGATGCGTCGGCAAAGAAGAGCACGCGATCCTTCTGGATCACGAGGTACACGCCGGCCGCTCGGGGGTGACCCTCGGCGAGCCCGACCACCTCGAGCGCCGGCCGGATCGACTCGGGGTAAGACTTGGTGAGCCCTGCGACCAAACCGTTCGCGTCACCCATCCGAACCATCATGACCCCGAAGTAGCCCCGGCGGTACAGGAGCCGCTCGGCGTCCCTCCCGGTGACTCCCTTTCGGCTCCGCAGGTTGACCAGTTCCCTCCGGTAGTAGACCGCCTTGTCGGACGTCCTCGGATCGATGATTTGTACAGCGGAAATGTCTACGCCCAGTTCTTGGGCTCTCGCGCGGATGTCCACTTCGTTCCCCAGCAGGATCGGGTCGGCGATCTCTTCGCTGCAAATGATCTGGACCGCTCGCAACACCCGATCCTCGACGCCTTCGGGAAAGACGATGCGCTTCGGCTGGCGCCTCGCCTTGGCCATGACCGACCGAAGCACCGCGTAGAAGCGTCCGCGGTAGCGCTCGAGCCTCTCCCGGTACTCGTCCAGGTCGATCTGGATGCGGGCCACGCCCGTCTCCATCGCGGCCTGCGCGACGCCCGATGCCTCCCAGACCAGCACCCGGGGGTCGAACGGCTTCGGGATGACGTAGCGGGGTCCGAACTCGAAACGCTCTCCCTCGTAGGCCCGACGTACCTCGTCCGGGAGCCCCTGCTCTCCCTTCCGTGCCAGGTCGGCCAACGCTCGGACCGCGGCGAGCTTCATCTCGATGTTGATTTTCCGGGCCCGCACGTCGAGCGCACCACGGAAGATGAACGGAAACCCCAGTACGTTGTTCACCTGGTTGGGGTAGTCAGAACGACCCGTCGCCATGATGGCATCGTCCCGGACCTCCATCACTTCCTCAGGCGTGATCTCCGGATCGGGATTGGCCATCGCGAAGATGAGGGGGCGGTCCGCCATGGTCCGCACCATCTCCGGGGTCACCATCCCGGCCACGCTCACCCCGACGAAGACATCAGCTCCCTTGAGCGCGTCGGCGAGGGTACGCGCCTCCGTAGGCCGCGCGAAGCGAGCCTTGTAGGGATTCATCCCCTTCTCCCGTCCCTCGTAGATCACTCCCCGGGAGTCGACGAGGAGCACGTTCTCGGCACGAACCCCGAGCCTGACGTAGAGATCGGCACAGGCGATCCCCGCCGCTCCCGCGCCGCAGAAGACGACCTGCGTCTCCTCGATCCGACGGCCCGTCAGCTCGAGCGCGTTCAGGAAGGCGGCGGCCGAGATGATCGCGGTGCCGTGCTGGTCGTCGTGAAAGACGGGGATATCCATCTCCTCGATGAGCCGTTCCTCGATGTAGAAGCAGTCCGGCGCCCGAATGTCCTCGAGATTGATGCCGCCGAACGTCGGCTCGAGGAGCTTGCAAATCTTGATGATGTCCTCGGGGTCCTCAGAGTCGACCTCGATGTCGAACACGTCGACCCCGGCAAAGCGCTTGAAGAGAACCCCTTTCCCCTCCATCACCGGCTTGCCAGCCAGAGCGCCTATGTTTCCGAGGCCCAGTACCGCCGTCCCGTTGCTGACCACGGCGACCAGATTCGCCCGGCTCGTGTAGAGGAAGACATCGTCGGGGTTCTGCACGATCTCCCGGCAAGGCTCTGCGACCCCCGGGGTGTAGGCCAGAGAGAGGTCCCGCTGCGTGATGCAACGCTTCGTCGGGACCACCTCGATCTTCCCCGCACCCCCCTCACGATGGTACGCGAGCGCTTCCTTCTTCGTAATCATCGCCACGGCCGAACTCCGCTCACGTGGACTGTGAGCAAAAAAGGCCCTTCCCGATCCGGGGAGGGCCCGAATAGTTTAACAGACCCCCCCACCGCCGGTAGGGCTCAGCCCACTAAGACCTTCCCTTGACCTTCTCCCAGTCGGCCAGGAACCGCTCGATCCCGGCGTCTGTGAGGGGATGTTGGGAGAGCCGCTTCAGGACGTCGTAGGGCACCGTCGAGATGTCGGCACCCATCAGCGCAGCCTCGACGACGTGCATCGGGTGTCGGATGCTCGCGACGATCACCTCCGTCTCGATCTCGTAATTCTGGAAGATCTGCACGATCTGCTGAACGACCTCCATGCCCGAGCTCTGGATGTCGTCCACGCGACCGACGAAAGGCGAGACGTAGGTCGCCCCGGCTTTGGCAGCCATCAGAGCCTGTATGGGGTTGAAGATGAGTGTGCAGTTCGTCGGGACGTCCTGCTCGGAAAGCGTCCAGATCGCCTTCAGCCCCTCGAGGGTCATCGGGATCTTCACCACGATGTTCTCGGAGACCTTTCGCCACTCGAGCCCCTCCCGGACCATTCCCTCCGTCTCGAGGCTCACCACCTCCGCGTTGATTGGTCCGTCAACGATCTTCGCGATCTCCAGGATGATCTCGCGGGGATCCCCCTCCTCCCTGGAGAGGAGCGTCGGATTGGTCGTAATCCCGTCTACAAGGCCCGCACTTGCAGCCTCGCGGATGTGGGGGACGTGGGCCGTATCGAGGAAGAACTTCATGGCGTTGCCCTCCGCGGAGCCTGGGTTTCTCTGAGGGTAGCCGAAACCGACGCCGGTGACTCCGCCCCGTCGGCCGGAAGCTTCTGGGCAAGCGTCGGGTCCCGAAGCGCCCGGAGCATCTCCACCGCGGTGAGATTCGACCGAGGATCCCTCGCCTCGGGGGCGATCTCGACCAGGGGCTCGAGCACGAAGCTCCGTTCGTGGAACCGAGGGTGGGGGAGGACCAGATCGGTCGTTTCGAGGATCAGGTCGTCGTAGAGCAGCAGATCCAGGTCCAGAGTCCGGGGAATCCCGGAGCGACGGGCGCAGGGCCGGCCGAAGGCCTGCTCGAGGACGCGGAGCTCGCCGAACAGCGAATAGACGTCCCGGCCGGTGCGGAGCTGCGCGACCGCGTTGACGTACCAGGGCTGCGCGGGGTTGCCTACCGGCTGGGTCCGGTAGAGGGACGACGCGCGCACCGAGCCCAGACGCTCCAGCGCGCCGAGCGCTCCCCGAACCTGAGCGACCGGATCGACCAGGTTGGCACCGAGGCCCACGTACGCGATGTGGATCATGCCTCCCGGTCCCCGGCGTGCCGCTCGCGGGGCTCCGGCAGGACTAGATCCCGGAGCAAGAGCACGATCCCAATGCAAATCGCGCTGTCCGCCACGTTGAAGTCCGGGAAGATGAAGACCCCCAGGTCGAACTGCAGAAAGTCGACGACCTCCCCCCCGCGGAAGACCCGGTCGATGAGATTTCCGATGGCACCCGCGAGAATCAGTCCCAGACCGACGGCCGACAGGCGATCGTCGGGCTCGACCCGGCGGTAGAACGAGATGACGAGGCCGATCGCGAGCAGCGTCAGCACGACGAACACCACGACGGGGGTGTCCTGAAAGAGCCCGAATGCGCCCCCGGTATTCCGCGCGTGTGTGATCTGGAAGAACCCCGGAATCACCGGAATGGGATCGAAGACCGAGACGTTCCCCACCACCCACGCCTTCGATGTCTGATCCAGGGGGAGGACCAGGCAGAACACGAGACCCAACAGCGTCAGCTTCCGACTCACGGCTCGGTCTCTATCACACGCCCTTCGAGGCTTCCACGTCGCCGACCTTTTCCACGCACGCGATGGAGAAAATGAGGTGAAATCGCCTCGCTTCTACTCGAGGTCTTCGCGGAGGCGCACCGCACGCTCACACCAGTGCCGGGCCGTAACTCCCTCGACCCGAAACCCCGCCTCGGCTTCGAGAACGGCTCGAAGCGCAGCCTCCCGGTCGCCCGTCTCAGCCAGGACCTCGGCGAGCACCAGGTAGGCATACGGATTTCTCCCGTCGAGACGAAGCGCCTGCTCCGCCCGAACGCGGGCCGCTTCCAGATCCCCGCGAAGCCGCGCGTCCTCCGCCCGCGCAGCCAGGTGGATCGAAGCTCGACGTGTCGGATCGGGGGTCCGTTCGGCGACCGCCCGAAGCCCCTCGGGCCCCGAGCTAGGGCGTAACACTCCCACACATGCCACCCACAACAGAGCCGCCAAGATGACGGGGACTCGGGCCATGGCGCGCTAGAGCCGGTTCCGGAGCCAGCTCAGGGCGCGCTTCACCGGAGTCTCCACGACTCGGTGCTCCGGCTCCGTCCCGGCCAGGAAGATCTCGGGCTCCCCCGCAAAGCCGGATTCTTCGGCGCGACCAGCCGCTGGATCGGCGGCGACGCGAACCACGCCGGGCGGCGGGGCGAAGGGGGACCATCCCTCCGGTCCCCTCGCCGCGAGGAGGAAGTCCGCCACGATCGGAAGTGCCGCCACCGCACCGGGGACGGACAGGCTCCGCCCGTCGTCAAACCCGACCCACGTCGCCACGAGCAGGTCCGGAAGATAAGCAACAAACCAGGCGTCGCGGAACCCACTCGTCGTGCCCGTCTTACCCGCAACGGGTCCACGGATTCCGAGCCGGCGGAGCCCTCGACCGGTCCCGCGTTCCACGACACCCTCGAGAAGGGAGGTAACGAGGTAGGTTTCCTCCGGCTGGAAGACACGCTCGAACCGAAGGGGCTTGCGCTCGAGAACCTGCGCCTGTGCGTCCCGAACCTCCCGGTACGTGCGCAGGATCGGCCGAACCCCGTCGGCGGCGAGGACTGCGTAGGCTCGAGCAACCTCGAGCAGGGTCATCTCGAACACGCCGAGGGCCAAGCTCGGAACCGGCTGAAGCGGCCCCTCAAACCCCATCTCTCGGGCGGTCTCGATGATCCTCTCGGGGCCGACCTCGAGGCCGAGCCTCGCGACTGGAACGTTGAGCGACTGCTCGATCGCCTCGCGTAGCGTCACGCTGCCTCGAAACTCGCCGTCGTAGTTGGCGGGGCTCCACGCACCTCCAGGCCCTTCCACCGTCAGGGGTTCGTCGAGCAGAGCGGAGGCCAGCGTGTGGGAGGGCACACCCTCCGGTCCTCTCGAGACGGCCGCAAGCGCGACGACGGGTTTGAACACGCTGCCGGGCTGTCGGTGGGCTTGGGTGGCGCGGTTGAACTGGCTCGTTGAGTAGTCCCGACCACCGACGAGCGCCAGGATCTCTCCGGTACGGGGAACGAGGGCGACAAGGGCCCCCTGAAGCGGGGACTCCTCTGAGCGAAGCTCGGGGAAGCGCGTCTCGAGCCGCTCCAGGCCAGCGCGAACGGACCGGTTCGCCAATCGCTGGAGCTGGGGGTCGAACGTGGTGTAGATGGCGAGCCCCTCGGTCTCGAGGATCTCGTCCCCGTAGACCCGGGCCAGGTCCTGCCGAAGGTGCTCGACGAAGTAGGGGGCAGGATTCTCCTCCTGCGGCCGTTCCTCCACCCCGACCGGCTCCGCCAGGGCCTGCTGGTACTCCTCCTCCGAGATCGATCCCCGTTCCTCGAGCACGCCGAGCACCAGATCCCGACGTGCGCGGGCGGCCGCGGGGGCGGTGTAAGGGGAGTACAGATTCGGACCTTTGATCAGCCCGGCGAGGAGTGCCCCCTCGGACAGGGTCAGCTCGCCGATCCTCTTCGCGAAGTAGTGAAACGCAGCCTCCCCGACCCCGTGGATCGCGACCGAGCCCCGCTGCCCAAGGTAGACCTCGTTGAGATAGGCCTCGAGGATCTCCTCCTTCGTGTGTCGACGTTCGAGCAGGCAGGCCATCACCGCCTCACGGAGCTTGCGACGAACCGTGCGCTCGGGCCCCAGGTAGAAGTTCTTGACGAGCTGCTGGGTGAGAGTGCTCGCCCCCTGCACGATGCGGCCCGCCCGGAGATTCGCCCACATCGCCCCCAGAACCCGACGCACGTCCACGCCGGGATGGTCGAAGAAGCGGTGGTCCTCGATCGCGAGCACCGCGTCGACGAGAACCGGGGAAACGTCCTCGAGCCGCACGAGCCTTCGGTCGGCGCGAGCCGCTCCGTGCAGCTCTCCGAGAACCTCCGGCTCCAGCTCCGTTAGAGGCAGCTCCCGTCGCGCAGCATCCTGCAGTGCCTCGATCCGCCCGCTCCGGTCGAGCAGGACGTCGATCACCCCTCCGGGATCGTCCCGGGACGCGAACCGAAAGGCCCTCCTGCCGAACCGGATCCGGCTGGGAAGGCGCGCGAACTCTCCGAGGTGCACGTCGGTGCCCGACACGGGCCGGTAACGAAGCCTCTCGAGTCGCTCAAGCAGACCCGCGCGTCGCACGTCCAGGCCGGGGTAGAGAACGAGCGGGGCCGCGTAGACCGTCGACGGGATCGAGAAGAGCCGCCCCGAGAAGCGCGCCTCGACCCGGGTGTCGAGCCGCCTGAGGAGACCCACTCCCGAGACGAGGCCCACCGCGAGGACCAAGACGCCCCCGAAGGCCGCGAGCAGGATCGGTCGCCGCACGGACCAGAGCCTAGCAACCCAACCCGTGCCGTCCCTCTTGAGGCGGGAGCTTGCACCGCCGGGGGCGCCGGGGCATTCTCGCGCGACCTCTATCCCCGAGGACCCCCATGGGTGAGCCCACTAAGAGAAAGCCCTGGGGCGGCCGCTTCGAGAAACGCACGGACCGCCGTGTCGA
The DNA here is from genome assembly GCA_030665705.1 of Deltaproteobacteria bacterium. GTDB lineage: Bacteria > Myxococcota_A > UBA9160 > SZUA-336 > SZUA-336 > DAOUZG01. Next base: position 10,687 of record DAOUZG010000023.1, read on the forward strand.
ACGGTTCTCGAGCTCCGTCCACGTCGACCGAAGGCTCTGGAGCCAGGACATCCGAGCGAGCCTGGCCCACGCCCGGATGCTCGTGCGCCAGGGAATCCTCACCCAAGCGGAGGGGGAGCGCCTCGAGGAAGGGCTCCGAGGCGTGGAGGCCGAGCTCGAGTCGGGAACGCTCGCCCTCGATCCGTCGCTCGAGGACATCCACATGAACGTGGAGAGGCGCCTCGCCGAACTCGTGGGGGAGGTCGCGGGAAAGCTCCACTCCGGGCGAAGCCGCAACGATCAGGTCGCCACCGACTTTCTGCTCTGGATGCGGGAGGAAGTGCTCGAGGTGCGCCACGCGCTGCTCGGGCTCCGGACGGCCCTCGTCGAGCGCGCGAAGCGCGAGATCGACGTGGTCCTTCCCGGATACACCCATCTCCAACGGGCGCAGCCGGTCCGCCTGGCTCATTACTGGCTCGCGCACGCGTGCGCGCTCGAGCGCGATGACGGGCGGCTTCGAGACGCGCGCGCACGGATGTCACGCTGCCCCCTCGGCGCAGGCGCGCTCGCGGGCTCCACACTGCCTCTCGATCCGGACGGGGTTGCCGAGGAGCTCGGCTTCGAGGGACCGGCCCTCAACAGTCTCGACGCCGTCTCGTCACGGGACGCCGCCCTGGAATTGCTGGCCGCGCTCGCCATCCTCGGCGTGCATCTCTCCCGCCTCTGCGAGGAGCTCGTGCTCTGGAGCTCGAGCGAGTTTTCTTTCGTCGAGCTCGACGACGCGTTCGCAACCGGGTCGAGCTTGATGCCTCAGAAGAAGAACCCCGACGTAGCCGAGCTCGTCCGGGGAAAGACGGGGCGCCTCGTCGGAGACCTCACGGGTCTGCTGGTGACCATGAAGGGACTCCCTCTGGCGTACAATCGCGACATGCAGGAAGACAAGGAGCCGGTCTTCGACGCCGTCGAGACGGTCAAGGGTTGCCTCGAGGTTCTCGCTCCGACGCTGGAGACGCTGCACGTGCGAGCGGAGGTGATGCGGGAAGCCGCGTCCGACCCGGCGCTGCTGGCAACCGATCTCGCCGAGCACCTGGTGGGGCGGGGTGTGCCG
>DAOUZG010000096.1 GCA_030665705.1 Deltaproteobacteria bacterium
CTCCTGCTCGATGCACTCCCGCTCGACGCGCGCCCGTTCCGGGCGGGCTTCCTCGTCGACGAGCTTTCGGTACTCCGGACCCTTGAGCTTCCCGGGACGGAACTGCCACTGGGTGCGGAATAGCGCCGTCTCGTTGATGTACGCGTAGACCTCCCGAACTGGGATCTCCTCGACGACGCGAGCGCCCCAGAAGGGCGGTTTCGGAGGCTCGATGTTCCGCTCAACATCGCTCCGAGCCGTCCCATCGCCGCCCGGACCTTTGGAGACCGGCCTCCGGCGCGGCGCCCTCGGGGCCGGAGGCCCTGTGCTCTCCTCGAGCTCACCCTCCACCAGCTGGTTCATGACGTGCAGCCCGGCAAAGGCATCCTTGCCGTACAGCAGGGGCCCGCCGTAGAGCGGCCGCAGATCCTGCTCCACGTACCGGCGTGTAAGGGCGGCACCGCCCAGGATGACCGGGACGTCGATGCCCTCCTCCTCCATCTGGACGAGGTTGTCGCGCATCACCTGCGTGCTCTTCACAAGGAGACCCGAGAGCCCGATGGCGTCCGCTCCGTGTTCGCGCCACGCTGCGAGGATCGCGTCGATCGGCTGCCGGATCCCCAGGTTGACCACCGTGTAGCCGTTGTTGCTCACGATGATGTCGACCAGGTTCTTCCCGATATCGTGGACGTCCCCCTTGACGGTCGCCAGGACGATCGTCCCCTTGGACGGACCTCCCGCGTCCTCCATGAAGGACTCCAGGTAAGCGACGGCGTGCTTCATCGTCTCCGCCGACTGGAGGACGAAGGGGAGCTGCATCTCGCCCGAGCCGAACAGCTCCCCGACGGTCTTCATCCCCTCGAGGAGAATCTCGTTGATGATCCGTACCGGCTCGCGCGTCTCCAACGCGCGGTCGAGAAGCTTCTCGATGCCGCTCTTCTCTCCCTCGACGATACGCCGCGCGAGTGCCTCCTCGATCGGGAGGTCCTCTTCCGCGGGCCGGGGACGCACCAACGCCTCGGCGTCCCGAAAGAGCTCCACGAACTGGAGCAGAGGATCCCCCGAAGACCGGTCATCGTAGATGAGCCGCAGCGCAGCCTTCGCCTGCTCCTCCGGAATGCGATGGACGGGCAGGATTCCGCCGACGTGCACGATTGCAGCGGTAAGGCCGCGCTTCCTGGCCTCCTGGAGATAGACGGAGTTGAGCACCCGGCGCGCGGGTGGCTTCAGACCGAACGAGATGTTCGAGAGGCCGAGCAGGACGTGAGACTCGGGAAAACCGTCGCGGATCCGCTCGATCGCTTCGAGGGTTTCCAGTCCCAGGCGGCGATCCTCCTCGTTGCCGGTACAGATCGTGAAAGTCAACGGATCGAAGAGGATGTCGGACGCTCGGATGCCGTAGCGCTCGGTCGCCAGCTCCAAGAGCCGCCGCGCGATCTCGACCTTGCGGTCGGCCGTCTTGGCCATCCCCTGCTCATCGATCGTGAGCGCGACGACGGCCGCCCCGTACCGACGCACCAGAGGACAGATCTGGTCCATCCGGTCGAGACCGTCCTCGAGGTTGATGGAGTTAACGGCGCACTTCCCCCCCACGAGCTGGAGCGCCCGCTCGATCACGGGCGGCTCGGTCGAGTCGATCATCAGCGGTGCAGTCGCCTGTCCGCGCAGCCGCGAGATCACCGCCTCCATGTCGCGCAGCTCGTCCCGGCCGACGTAGGCGGTACACACGTCCAGGACGTGGCTCCCCTCTCGGATCTGCTCGCGTGCCATCTGCACGATCCCGTCCCAGTCCTCTTTCGCGAGGAGCCCTCGGAACCGACGCGACCCGTTGGCATTGGTCCGCTCGCCGACGATCAGGAACGAGGTCTCCTGACGTAGGGCCACGCGTTGAAAGAGGCTCGAGACGGAGGGCTCCGGCCTCGCGCTCCGCGGCCCCGGCACCCGGTCCCCGATCGCCTCGACGACGGCCCGCAGGTGCTCCGGGGTCGTTCCGCAGCACCCGCCGACGATCGAGGCCCCCTCCCGATCGACGAACTCACGAAGCGCCTGCGCGAGCTCCTCGGGGCGAAGCGGGTAGTGCGCCCGACCCTCGACGACAAGCGGCAGGCCGGCGTTGGGGTGAACGCTGATGCGCCCCGGCCACAGCTCCGAGAGGGCGTGGATGTGGGTGCGCATCTCGTGGGGGCCGGTCCCGCAGTTCAAACCGATGGAGAGCGGCTCGTAGGGCCCCAGGGCGGTTACCGCAGCCTCGATGTCGGTTCCGACCAGCATCGTTCCCGTCGTCTCGATCGTGACCGACACGAGGATGGGAACCCGGGTCCGCACCTCCGCCAGGGCTTCCTGGGATGCGATCAAGGCTCCTTTCGCCTGCAGGATGTCGTAGCAGGTCTCGATCAGCAGAGCGTCGACCCCCCCCTCCAGGAGTCCGATCGCCTGCTCGCGATAGCTCGCGAGCAGCGCCTCGAACTCGATCTGGCCGAGGCTCGGAAGCTTCGTCCCGGGGCCGATGGAGCCGAAGACGAACCGGGGCCGCTCAGGAGTGGAAAGCGCGCGCGCGGCGGTCTGGCCGATCTCGGCGGCCCGCCGGTTCACCTCCCGCGTGCGATCCTCGAGGTCGAACTCCCGGAGCACGTGGGAGGCCCCGCCCAGCGTATTCGTCGAGACGATGTCGCAGCCGACCTCCAGGTATTCCCGATGGAGCTCCTCGATGGCGTCGGGACGGGTGAGGTTCAGGACCTCGGGGCAGTTCTCCCGATGCTGGTAGTCGCGCTCCAGGTCGAGCTCCAGCGCGTGGATGCGGGTCCCCATGGCCCCGTCCAGGATGAGGACGCGCCTCTCCAGAGCCTCCAGAAGAGCCACGGGCCTGATCCTCCGTGCGATACCACCCCGGGGTGCCGGGACGAACCTCGACCTATACCGGGAGTCCCGGGTCGGCACAAGCAAACCCGGCGCCGGGACAGAAAAGCCCCCGGCCCCGCACAGCCGGGGTCGGGGGCTCTGTCTCAATCCGTCGGGTGTCTACACGTCCGCGGCGCGTAAGGTCTTCCGCTTGTTCGCGAGTGCCCGCTCTTCGGCCTTCGCGATGAGACCACGCACCGCGCCTTCGAGCCCGCCGTAGAACTCGGCGCCGACGTTACACCTCTTTACGGCGGCCTTAACCCGTGACTTGGAGATGATCATGGCGTCGGAGCTCTTCCCCGGCGCCGCTTTCTTGCGGCCCGCCGCAGCCTTCTTCTTCGCTGCCATAGCCTCTACCCTCCTTCGCGGTGCGCGCCGCATCATAGTCGGCGCGTGCGCCACGTCAACAGGACGTATAGGGCTGGAGGTCGGGGGCACCCCCACCGAAGCTCGGTACAATGACGAGAATGATCCGAGCAGGGCCCCCGTTTCTTGCCGGACTCCTCACGGTCCTGCTCCTCGGGACCGCCTCGGCCCGGGACCGGGGGGTCGACGGGCACTTCAGCCACCGTCGAAGCTCTCACTTCGTCCTCTACCAGGACGTGGCGATCCAGCGTTACTCGGGCCCGCTTGGCTCGCGTCAGTTCGAGCGGGACGTGCTCGAGGTGCTGGAGGAGTCGTACGACAGGCTGGCAGGGGTGCTCGGGGTCCGACCCCACCGACCCGTCGACGTGGTGGTCTACGACCCCGCCGTCTTCGATGGGCAGTTCGCAAACCTCTTCGGCTTCCGTGCCGCGGGCTTCTACCATGGCGTCATCCGGATTCGGGGCGGCACCCGGATCAGCACGGAGCTCGTCCGCACGCTCCACCACGAGTACGTCCACGCAGCGCTCGACGGGGCCGCACCCGGCGTAACGCTACCGGCCTGGCTGAACGAGGGACTCGCCGAATACTTCGAGGGACTGGCCATCGGCAAGCGGCGTCTGAGCCGGGGCGAGCTCGTCGTGCTGGGCGAGGCCCAGAGACAGGGCGCGCTCCCTCCCCTCGCGGCGATGTCCGGGACGAGCTTCGCCCCCCTGGCACAGGAGCAGGCCTCGCTGGCGTACCTCAAGTCGTACGCCCTCATCGAATATCTGGTCCGGGGTTACGGGGAGGCTGGACTCCGACGCTTCGTGGCGCAGGTCCTCCGAACGGGGAACGTGGAGCGCGCGGCGGAGCGCACCTTCCGCCAGAGCACGGCTGAGCTCGAATCCTCGCTGCACGGCGAGCTGCAGTAGGCGGGTTCAGGTCACCGCCGCGACAGCCGATTCTTCCATCAAACGATGGCGTCTAACCCGCGACCCCCCAACTCCGGAAACGTGCGAGCGTCGGACGAAACCCGGACCCGGTTTCTCTCGACAGTCAGCCACGAGCTTCGGACTCCCCTGGTGGCGATCCTGGGCTACGCAGACGTTCTGCTCGACGAGCTTCCCGAGGGAACCGGCCCCTGCGCCGCAGCGGAGCGGATTCGACGGCAGGGGGAGCACCTCCTGAGGCTGGTGGATGACCTCCTGGACCTCGTTCGCCTCGACCGGGGCGAGCTGGAGATCCGGCCGGAGGAGGCCAACCTCCGGGAGGTCTTGGAGCAGACCTGTCAGGGTTTCGTCTCACGGGCCCGGAGCAAGGGCCTCGAGTTTGCCGTCGAGGTGCGACGCAACGTTCCCGTCCGGGCCCGCTTCGACCCCGTTCGCGTCGAACAGGTTCTTCGGCACCTCGTCGACAACGCCCTGAAGTTCACGCCCAGCGGATCGGTGACGGTGCGGCTAGGGGTCGACCGCGGCGACACGGCGGTGATCTCTGTAGCCGACACAGGGCCTGGGCTCTCTCCCGCGCGATTCGAGGAGCTCTGCGGCGTGCTGGTTCAGGGGGACGACCGTCTCTCCCGCGGCCAGGGGGGCTGCGGCGTCGGGCTGGCACTGGCGAGGGGGATCGCGCGAAGCCTCAGGGGCGAGTTGACCTGTCGGGGTGGAGCCGGACGCGGAACCACCCTGCGCTTCCGCTTCCCGTTCGAGACGCTCGACCGCGCGCAAGGCGCACGCCCTGCCGCGATGGGCCCGATGCGAGGGCGGGTCCTCGTAGTGGAGGACACGCTGGACAACCAGGTCCTGATCCGTCGGATCCTGGAGAGGATCGGGCTCACCGTACAGATCGCCGAGGACGGGGTCGCCGGGGTCGAGGCGGCCCTTCACGGGGAGTTCGATCTGGTTCTGATGGACATCCAGATGCCCCGCCAGGACGGCCTTTCGGCAACCCGCGAGCTCCGGCAGCACGGCTTCGACGCGCCGATTCTGGCACTGACCGCAAACAGGGGAGAGGGGTGGCGCCAGCGCTGCCTCCAGGCGGGGTGCGACGACTACCTGGCCAAACCGGTCGACCGGATGGCGCTGCTGGAGCGGATCGCCCGGCTCCTCGGCGGCCGAAAGTCCGAGCCTTAGAAGAGCGTGTAGACGAAGACCCCGACCGAGGTCTGCCCCACCGCCAGGAGCAGGCCGAACATGAACAGCACACAGATCATCGGGAGCAGCCAGAACTTCTTGCGGTAGCGCAGGAACTCCCAGATATCCCTTACGATGCGAACACGCGACACGGAGGACCTCCTGCTACACCTGCCGTCGGTATGCGCCCGAGTCCGACACGGGGTCGCGACGGACCCAGTAGCTGTCCGCGGAGCCCGGTCGTAGCGCGAGCGGATCGGCAACGCACCTTCGTACAAGTCCGATCGGGAGGACCATGCCGTAGTAGACGAGTCCGAGCAAGATCCGCGTGTTGACCCATCCGATGGCGTGGGCCATGCGCATCCACCCGGCGTGGACCGGACGCAGCCACGCCGGGGCCACGAGGCCCAGGGTCACCAGAAGGGCTCCCGCTCCCGCGAGGCCCTGGAAGACGACCGGGAGACCCCACCCGCGCAAGATGCCCCATGTTCCAATCACCGCGAGCACGGCCCCCACGGAGAGGCCGAACGAGCGCAGCGGGGGCTGAGCGGGCGTGCTCATCAGTCGAGACCCAGCGGCCCGGGCCGAAGCTCCTCGGGCGGAGGGGGCTGGGCCGCCTTGTCGAGCAAGTAGGAGCCCATCACGAGGTAGTCCATGTGGGTCCGGAGGAAGCAGCGGTAGGCGTCCTCGGGGGTACACACGATCGGCTCTCCCCGCACGTTGAACGACGTGTTGACGAGGACTCCACAGCCCGTTCGCCGATCAAAGGCCTCGAGCAGCTCATGAAAGAGCGGGTTTCTCCCGGCGTCGACGGTCTGGATACGGGCCGAACCGTCGACGTGGGTCACTGCGGGGATGTCCGAGCGGGGAGCCCGTAGTCGATCGAGGCCGTCGAGGCCTTCCTGATCGGAGGTAAGGGTGCGGAGCCGCTTCTTCTGCACGCCGGCAACGAGGAGCATGTAGGGGGAGTCCCGGTCGAGCTCGAAGTACTCCGAAGCGCGCTCCCGCAGGACGGCGGGCGCGAAGGGCCGGAACGACTCCCGGAACTTGATCTTCAGATTGAGGTTGCGCTGCATCACGGGGTCCCGCGGGTCTCCGAGGATGCTCCGGCTCCCGAGGGCCCTCGGACCGAACTCCATCCGCCCCTGGAACCAGCCGACCACCTTCCCCTGGGAGAGCACCTCGGCTGTCTTCTCGACGAGCGCCTCGCGGGGGAGCCTCTCAGCCGGCGCCCCCTGCTTACGCAGGAACGCCTCGATCACCTCGTCGCCGTAGGCAGGCCCGAGAAAGCTGCCGCTCATGGCGTCGTCCGGGCACGGCTTTCGGGGATTCCCCAGGACCTTGTGCCAGACGATCTGTGCGACACCGACCGCGCCCCCCGCGTCTCCCGCCGCCGGCTGGATCCAGAGATCCTCGAAGGGTCCCTCACGCAGAAGCCGTCCGTTGGCCACACAGTTCAGCGCCACGCCCCCCGCGAGACAGAGCTTCGTCTGACCCGTGCGACCGTGCACGTAGCGCGCCTGGCGGAGCACGATCTCCTCGAGTACGACCTGGATCGAGCGCGCGATGTCCATCTCGCGTTGCGTGATCTCGCCCTCGGGGGCACGGGGCGGACCCCCGAACAGCTCCTCGAACTTCCGTGAGGTCATCCGGTCTCCGGCGAGAAAGTCGAAGTACCCGAGGCGCAGGCGGAACGAGCCGTCCTCCTTCACCTCGACCAGGTGCTGGAGGATCTCCTCGGCGTAGCGAGGCTCCCCGTACGGGGCGAGCCCCATCACCTTGTACTCGCCCGAGTTCA
>DAOUZG010000125.1 GCA_030665705.1 Deltaproteobacteria bacterium
GACCCCGCGGCTCGGGTCGCTGGCGCCGTATCAGCTGGGACAAGGCGCTGACGCGTCTCGCGGACGCCATCCTCGACGCGATCGAGGAGGGAGGCCCGGAGACCGTCCTCTTCGACACCGGACCGTCGAACGTCGACGCGGGACCGAGCAGCCTCGGGGAGATGCGGCTCTTCTCGATGCTTGGAGCCACGCTGCTCGACGGCTTCGGGGGGACGGGCGACCTGGCGATGGGGGCGGTTCAGACCTGGGGAGTCACGTTCGTCGACGGCACCTCCGACGACTGGTTCCGAGCCGACACACTGATCTTCTGGCACTGCAACCCCACGACGACGCGTATGCCCGACGCGCACTTCGGGACCGAGGCGCGCTACAACGGCACGCGCGTGGTCACCGTGTCCCCCGACATGTCTCCGAGCACCATCCACGCCTCTCTCTGGGTGAACCCGCGCCAGGGAACCGACGCCGCCCTCGCACTGGGGATGGCCCGCGCAATGCTCGAGTACGACGTGGTCGATGAGGACTACGTGCGCGAGCAGACGGACCTGCCGTTCCTCGTCAGGGAGGACACCGGGCGCTTCCTACGCGAGTCGGATCTGCACGAGGGCGGGAAGAGCGATCTGTTCTACGTCTTCGACCTCTCCTCGCGAGAGATCGTAAAGGCGCCCGGAACGGCGGGGCAACGCAGCGACTCGCTTGCACTCAACGGGTTACTGCCGGCGCTCGAGGGAAGCTACGCGGTCGAGACGCTCGGCGGAACGGTGGCCGTGCGACCCGTGATGGAGAGGCTCCGTGAACGGCTCGCCGCTTACACGCCCGAGTACGTCGCGCGGGTAACCGGGGTGGGACCCCGGACACAGGAGCGGCTGGCGGAGTACCTGGCGAGCTCGGGACGGTTCCTCATCTACGCCACGTGGGGGTCGAACCGCGGCTACCACTCCGATCTCCTTCAACGCTCTCTCATCCTGCTCTCCGCCCTGCGAGGTCAGCACGGGAACTCGGGAGGGGGCGTGCGCTTCTCGGCCTGGCACACGCTCGGCGGAGATCACGACCTCAACACGGGGCCCCGCCCATCGTGGCTGCAGCGTCAGATCCTGCGCTTCTACACGCCGCCTCCGCGCATGATCGAGAACGCCATCGCGGGCGCGTCGCTGACGGCCCTCACCTGGATGCCGTCTCATCTGTTCCTCTACCTGCACGGAGGGCTCGATCAGGTTCAGGACGTGGGTTCGCCGGACCCGACACTTCCCCGGGCAGCTCCAGAGTATCTGCGCGAGGCCCTTGAGCGGGGCTGGGTACCGGCTCGACCGGCACCGGACCGACCGCCGCGCGTGCTCGTCACCTCGGGTGTAAATCCGCTGCGTCGCTGGCCGGCGCCTCAGGTCGTGGAGAAGGTGCTCTGGCCGAAGCTTCGCATGATCGTGGCCCTCGACTTCCGGGTCTCGACGACAGGGATGAAGGCCGATCTGCTGCTCCCCGCCGCAGGCTACTACGAGAAGCGAGGAATCAAGTACTCGCAGGCCCTTTCGCCTTACGTCGTTGTGGGGGACCAGGCCGTCCCGCCGCCCGGTGAGGCAAAGGGGGAGTGGGAGATTATTTCGCTGCTCGCCAAGCGTCTGCAGGAGCGGGCACGCGAGCGGGGCGTCGAAGGGGGCGTTGCCGATATCTACAATCAGTTCAGCGTGAACGGTCGCTACGGTCCCGATGATGACGAGCTCGCCCTGGATACGATCCTCCGGGCCGCGCCGCTCACGCGCGACGTCGGGTTCAGGGAGGCCTTGCGCCAGGGCGCGGTTCCGATGCGAACGGCAGATAGCTGGAGCATCACGAGCGCAATGGGGAGCGATTTCGAGGAGGGCGGAACGCTGAGTCCCTCACGCGTCCACGTCCAGGGGAAGCACGCCTGGCCCACTCTCACGGGGCGCCAGCAGTTCTACCTCGACCACCCCTGGTTCTTCGAAGCCGATGAGGTGCTGCCCCGTTGGAAGCCCCTGCCTCGACCGGGAGGAAACCATCCCATCCGGATCATCGGAAGTCACAACCGCTGGAGCATCCACGCGATCTGGAGGACCCACCCGGACATGCTCCGCCTGCAGCGCGGTGGACCAGTGATGTGGATCTCGGTGGAGGATGCGCAGGCGCGAGGCATTCCCGACGGCGCCCTCGTTCGCGCCTGGAACGACCACGGAGAGTTCCGGGTCCGGGTGAAGGTCGCGCCCGTCGTCGGTGCCGGCCAGGCGTTCATCGACCACGCCTGGGAGCCGTACCAGTTCCCGGGTTGGAAGGGGAACATGGAGGTGGTCGCCTCCCCCTACAAGCCGGTCCACTTCATCGGGGACTACGGGCACATCCGCTACCGAGTTTTCCAGGGTGGTCCGATGCACGTGCCCCAGGGCACCCCGGTCGAGATCGAGCTCGATCGTCCGGAGGGAGAGAGCCGGACGTAGCTCGCCGTCGGCTACTCGGGCGCCTCTGCTGACGGGGCGTCGGAGAACCAGTTCGCTCTCACGAGCTCCCGCGGATCAAACTTGACAAAAAACGCGGTGGAGACGAGGAGCGCGAACAGGAGGCCGGCCGCTGCCCAGCGGAGAGTTCTCTTGCGCCTCCTCGGTTGAGCCCTGACCGCCGGCCGGAAGACGGTCGCCCCTTCCTCCGGTTGGATGATCTCCCGCTCGGCTAGCCACGTCGCGATTTCGGCGCGGCAGTGAGCGGGCGTCGGATCGCCGAGGCGCCGCTCCAGCGCCAGACGGATCTCCGCTGCCGAGGAGATTCGGTGCTTTGGTCGGGGATGGAGACACACGCGGATCAGGCGCGGCAGATAGCGGGGAACCTCTGGGGCGAACCTGCTCAGGGGCGGGTAGTGACCGCGCTGGACCTGCTTGAGCAGGGTTTCCTGCTCCTCTCCAGTCGGTTCCCGGAATGGAGGCCTTCCCGCAAACAGCTCGTAGAAGAGGACTCCCAGGGAGAAGAGGTCGCCACGCGAGTCGACCCGTTCACCGAGAATCTGTTCCGGCGGCATGTAGGGCGGGGTGCCGAGCATGACACCGGGCTGCGTCAGCGCAGAGCCCGTCCCCTCGAGGGCGATCCCGAAGTCGCCGATCTTCACCTCGCCCGCCTGCCCGAGGAGGATGTTGCCGGGTTTGAGATCCCGGTGCACCGTGCCGTGCGCGTGAATCTCCTCGAGCCCGCGCAGAACCTCGAGAGCGATCAGGGCGGCGGTCGGGTAAGGGATCCGCCCCCCACGAGAGAGTGCGGTGCGCAGATCCACCCCGTCCACGAACTCCTGAGCGATGTAGTAGTCACCCTTGAAGGAGAAGCAGTCGTAGACGCTCACCACGTTTTGGTGGTGGACCGCTGCCGCTGCGCGCGCCTCCCGGCGGAAGCGCTCGACCAACTCGGGGTTCGAGGCCAGGTCGCGACGTAGCTTCTTCAGCACGACGGGCCGGTCGAGCTCCCGGTGCCGCCCGAGCAGGACGACTCCCATCCCGCCCTCTCCGAGCTCCCGCTCGATCAGGAAGCTACCGATCGTCCTCTCGCGCTCTTGGCTCATTCCTGCTCGGCCCCTGAAGCGGAACGTCGCGAGCGGCCGCTAGTCGTCGGGAATCGTGTAGACGCGTAGTGTAGGATCCCGTGACTCCAGGATGTACTGGAAGATGTGCTCCCCGACCTGCAGGCGGTCCCCGTGCTTCAGGTCCGCGGCCAGTGTGGGCTCTCCGTTGACGAGAACGCCATTGGTGCTGCCCATGTCCCGCATGCGGAAACCTTCGCCGGTCAGCTCCAGGACCGCGTGCTTCCGCGACATACAGGTGTCAGGAACGACAAGATCCACGCCGGGGCCGCGCCCCATCGAGATGATCTCCTGATCGAGGACGTACTCGCTGCCTTCCGCCTTTCCCTGGACGACGACGATTGCGGCTCGGTACTTGGAGAGAAACCTCTCTAGATCCCGCTTCCCCCCGACTTGCGGCATGATGCGGGTGCGCTCGTCACCCATGCTGGCTCCTACCCAATCCGCTCGGATCGTTGATCGGCGCACGCGGCGGTGCCCTTGAGACGGGCGCTCCAGGCCCCGGAAGCGCCGTGGCAACGGCTTGCAGACTCGGGCACCCCGCCTCCGAGACGAAACCGATGCCCCGGTCTGGGGTAGAGTAGGAACCGAGAACGCTGGGAGATCTCTCGATGACAACAGCCGCGTATCGCGACGCGTCGAATCCGGTGGAGGTGAGGGCCCGAGACCTGCTTTCTCGGATGTCTCTCGAGGAGAAGGTCGCGCAGATGACCTCGGTCTGGCTGGGGAGCGGGCTCGGCGAGAAGCCCCGGAGCGTCGACGAGATCAAGCCGATGCTCCGGGAGGGGATCGGACAGCTCTCCCGGGTCGTCGGGACCTATCCCATCGGTCCGGCCCAAGGGGCGGCCCTGGCCAACGAATTCCAGCGCTTTCTGGTGGAGGAGACCCGGCTCGGAATCCCGGCGATTGTCCACGAAGAGTGCCTCCCCGGGCTCATGGCCCACGGCGCAACGGCCTTCCCCCAGGCCATCGGCCTGGCGTGTACCTTCGATCCCCCGCTCGTGGAGCGGGTGACCACCCGAATCCGAGGGCAGATGCGCGCCGTCGGAGCGCATCAGGGGCTGGCGCCCGTGCTCGATGTCGCACGCGATCCGCGGTGGGGCCGGATCGAGGAGACTCTGGGCGAAGATCCGTACCTCGTCGCGCGGGTCGGTGCGGCCTACGTTCGAGGTCTGCAGGGAGACGACCCGCGACGCGGCGTTCTCGCAACGCTGAAGCACTTTGCGGCCTATGCCTTCTCGGAAGGGGGTCGAAACCTCGCACCCGTCCACGTCGGCCCCCGCGAGCTGCGGGAGGTTTTTTTCTTTCCGTTCGAGGTCGCGATCCGGGAGGCCGGCGCGGCATCGGTCATGAACGCCTACCAGGAGATCGACGGAGTCCCGGTGGCGGCTTCTCGGGAGCTCCTGACGGAGGTGCTACGCGAGGAGTGGGGCTTCGAAGGGCTCGTCGTTGCCGACTACTTCGCGATCGAGTTCTTGAGAACGCTGCATCGTGTGGCCGAGGACAACGAGCACGCCGCTGTCCTCGCGGTCGAGGCGGGAATCGATGTCGAGCTCCCGGACCGCAAGTGCTACGCGGAGCCTCTTCTCGCGGCCCTCCGTAGCGGACGCCTTCCCGAGGAAAGTGTGGACACCATCGTGGCGAGGATCCTCGAGTGGAAGCTCCGTCTGGGGCTCTTCGAGCACCCGTACGTCGATCCGGACGAGGCGGCCAGTCTCTTCGACACACCCGAAGATCGCGCGCTCGCCCTGGAGGCGGCCCGCCGCTCGATCGTGCTCCTTCGCAACGAGGGGGGGATTCTCCCGCTCGGGCCCGAAGTCCGGTCGGTGGCCGTCGTCGGGCCCAACGCCCACCGCGCCACGGCCCTCTTCGGGGATTACCACTTCTCGAATCAGCTCGGCCTCGAGGAGCCGTCGGTCCACACCCCGACCGTTCTCGAGGCGATCCGCGCTCTCCTCCCGGACACGACGCATCTACGCTTCGCACCGGGCTGCTCGGTCGAGGAGGTGAGCCGGGACGGATTCGAGCGCGCGGTCGATGCGGCTCGCGCCTCGGACGTCGCCATCGTGGTCCTCGGGGATCAGTCAGGCTTGCTCGGACGCGGCACGGTCGGCGAGCATCGCGACAGCGACAGCCTCGCGCTTCCCGGCGTTCAAGAGGAGCTGCTGCGTGCGATCCACGCTACGGGCACCCCCGTGGTGCTCGTCTTGCTGGCCGGCCGTCCCCACGCCATGGAGTGGGCAGCGGAAAACGTGCCCGCGATCGTTGAAGCCTGGTTCCCGGGTGAGGAAGGGGGGAGCGCAGTGGCCGAGGTGCTTCTCGGGGCGTGCAACCCCTCCGGGAAGCTCTGCGTCACCATCCCACGGCGCCCGGGGCACGAGCCCCTGACCTACAAC
>DAOUZG010000141.1 GCA_030665705.1 Deltaproteobacteria bacterium
GTGGATCGAGGAAGACCTTCAGAAACAGATCTCCGACCCGGGCTGCGATGCGCACGCGGCTTCGCTTGAGCACGCGAACGCCGGGGAGTTCCTTCCCCGCACGGAGCTCCCGTGCGATCCGGTCCAACTCCTCGGGCCTCATCCGCGGATTCGCCTGTAGAGTTCGAGGACCTCGTCCGTATGGCGCGCCCAGCTGTGCTGTTCGGCGCTCGCCCGTGCACCCGCTCCCATCGCCTCGAGCCGGTCACGGGCTCCGAGGAGGGCGAAGGCCGGCTCGAAGTTCCCGTCGAGGATCAGACCGTTTCGGTCGTGTTGGATCAGCTCCGCGGCGCCGTTGGTCCGGGTGGTGGCCACCGGAAGACCGGAGGCCATTGCTTCCAGGCAGGCGTTCGAGAAGGGGTCGTACCGTGTCGGGAGCACGAAAAGGTCCGAAGCGGCGTGGAGACGCTCGATGTCGGATCGACGACCCAGGAACCGGACACGATCTTCGACGCCGAGCCGCAGCGCGAGCCGGCGATACGCGGCGGGTTCGTCGCCGCCGGCCACGAGCAGGGTCGCGTTGTCGGGCGCCGCGCGTGCGAAACCCTCGATGGCCCGGTCGAGTCCCTTTCGGTGGAACCCGCCCCCGGCGAAGAGAGCCGCCGCCCCTTCGAGACCCAGGGCAGCGCGAGCCTCCTCACGATTCGAGCGTCGTCTTTCCGGATGAAACCGTTCGGTGTCGACCCCGTTGTAGATCGTCACCAGCCGACTCTCCGAGACGCCGTACCGACGCTGAATTTCCGCAGCACTTCCTCGCGCGTTGCACTGGATGATCGCATGGGGATCGCGGAACACCGCCTCCTCGATCCGCAGCAGCACCCGGTGCCGCGGGGAGAGAAATGCCCGCGTGCGGGGAGAGCGGTAGACCTGTTCCATGTAGGCGGCGTGGGACCCGCCGCCCGCTCGGAAGACATCGGCGTGGCGGGTGCGTGCGAGGGTGTGGACGACGTCGAAACCGGACCGGACGACCTCGGCGGTGCGCCGGGAGAAGGTGAGCACACGGAGCGGCTGCCAGAAGCTCGGGGTCGGAACCGTCCGAACCTCCAGGTTCGGTGGTGGAGCGGTCTCGCAGCGGTGACAGAGGACGGTCACCTGAACCTCCCGCGCTGCAAGTCCCTGCGCGAGGTGCCAGCCGACCGTCTCGACCCCACCGGCGCCCGGCGCGAAGCGTTCAATTACGAGGGCGATCTTCACCGCGCCGAAGGGTACGCGGGCGGGCAGACGCCGCCAGAGGGCGGTAGGCTTCGCGTCCATGCTCGAGCGGAGGCGAGCCGTGCCGAGAGCCGTCTGGGGTTTTCTCCTGCTGGGCGCACTCGCCTGTCTGCCTCGAGCCGCTCCCCCGCCGGGCGTCCTTCGCATCAACCTCGGGACGGAGCCCCCCACGCTCGACTGGACGCGCGCCACCGACTCGGTCTCGATCCAGGTGATCGATCAGCTCATGCGGGGGCTCGCCGAGCTCGGGCCGGACCTCCGACCCGTGCCGGCGCTCGCGGAGCGATGGGAGGTGACACCGGACGGACGGGTCTACACGTTCCACCTGCGCGAGGGAGTCCGGTGGACCGATGGTGAACCCCTGCGCGCCGAGCACTTCGTCTACGCCTGGCGGAGGCTCCTCGACCCGCAGACCGCTGCCGAGTACGCCTACTTCCTCTTCCCGGTCCGAGGTGCACGCGCGTACAACGCCGGCAAACTGCGGGACCCGAACGCGATCGGCGTGCGGGCCCTCGACGGCCGGACGCTCCGGGTCGAGCTGGAGGGACCCCTTGTCTACTTCCCGTCGATCACGACCTTCATGGTCACCTACCCCGCGCGGAGGGATGTGATCGAGGCGTACGGTGAACGCTGGACCGAGCCCGAGCACATCGTGACGCTGGGACCCTTCCGGCTCGAGGCGTGGGAGCATGAGTACCGGATCCTTCTGCGTCCCAACCACGACTACTTCGCTGGTCCGCCCCGCCTCAAGCAGATCGCTGCCTACATGGTGACTGAGGGCTCCACAGCCCTGATCCTGTTCGAGCAGGGGATCCTGGACATCGTTCGCGTGCCCCCGCTGGAAATCCGCCGGCTTTCCAGCCATCCGGGGTACCGCCGGGTTCCGGCACTGCGGGGCTACTACTACGGCTTCAACACCGAGGAGGCCCCGTTCGATGATTCTCGCGTGCGACGCGCCTTCGGAATGGCCATCGATCGAGCGGAGCTCCCCAAGGTCCTCCGAGGCGGCGAGCTGGCGGCTTCCTTCTGGATCCCACCGGGAATGCCCCATCACAACCCGAGCATCGGGTTGCGCTTCGATGCCGAGGGGGCGCGGCGGCTGCTGCGGGACGCGGGGGTCGACCCCGCAAAGCTTCCACCGATCCGCGTCGTCTACAACACCGACCAGACGCATCGCCTGGTCGCGCAAAACATCCAGAAGCAGTGGCAGAACAATCTGGGGGTACGCGTCGAGCTCGACAGCCGTGAGTGGAAGGTCTTCCTGAAGGAGCTCGTCGTGAAGCCCTCACCCGTCTACCGGCTCGGCTGGGGGGCCGACTTTCCGGATCCCGACAACTTCATGAGCCTGTTCGCGTCTTACAGTGCGAACAACCACACGCGGTGGGGGAGCCCGCGCTACGACCGACTCGTGGAACGGGCCGCCCGGGAGCGGGACCCTTCCCGCCGTCAGGCGCTGTACGACGAGGCGCAACGCATCCTCTGTGAACGGGAGGTGCCGATCGTTCCGCTGTTCGTGAGCGCGATCAACCTCCTGGTTTCCGAGCGCATCGAGGGATTCGAGCCCAACCCCATGGACCTGATGTTCTTCGAAGGGGTCGAGGCGCATTGACCCGCTACGTGGCCCTTCGGCTCCTCCAGGGCGTCGGGGTCCTCTGGCTGGTGGCCACGGTCACCTTTGCCCTCCTACGCCTGCTTCCGGGTGGGCCGTTCGACCGCGAGAAGGTCCTCCCGCCCGAGGTCCTGCGAAACGTGGAGGCCCGCTACCAACTGGACGCGCCGGTCGCGGTGCAGTACCTCCGCTACCTGCAGGGCCTCGTACACGGCGACCTCGGTCCGTCCTACAAGTACGTCGGCCGCGACGTGGCCGATATCCTTCGAGACGCCTTCCCCGTCTCCATCGGACTCGGGGCTCTGGCACTCGGGCTCGCACTCGGGTTCGGCGTGAGCCTCGGGCTCGTCGCCGGAACCCACCGTGGACGTCCGCCGGATCACGCGGCGACACTGCTCGCGGTACTCGGCATGTCGGTTCCGAGCTTCGTGCTCGGGGCGCTGCTCATCCTCGTGGCCGGGCTCTGGCTCGGCTGGTTCCCGGCAGCGCTCTGGGAGGGTCCGCTCTACGCAATCCTCCCCGCTCTGACGCTGGCCGCGACGCCCGCCGCCTACGTCGCCCGACTCACGCGGGCCGGTGTCCTCGACGTGATCGACCTCGACTACATCCGGACGGCGCGTGCCAAAGGCCTCTCCGAGTCGCGCGTCCGTGTGCACCACATCCTGCGAAACGCCCTCCTCGCGGTGGTCACCTACTTCGGTCCGCTCCTCGCCGTCCTGCTCACGGGATCGTTCATCGTGGAACAGATCTTCGCGATCCCGGGTATGGGGCGTTTCTTTGTTACCGCGGTCACCAACCGTGACTACCCGCTCGTGCTCGGCGTCACCCTCGTGTACGCCGCACTGGTCGTCCTGGCGAACCTGGCGGTCGACCTGCTCTACGCGTGGCTCGACCCCCGAATTCGTCTGGGAGGGGCCGAGCGGTGAGTGGAGCCGGATGGGTCGGCGCCGGGCTCCTTCTCGCGCTCGTCACGGTCGCGTTGCTGGGAGACCGCGTGTCGGGCCATGCCTTCGATGCCCAGGACCCGGACCGTGCGCTCGAGACGCCGAGCCTCGAGCACTGGATGGGAACCGACGCCCTCGGTCGGGATCTCTTTGCCCGCATCGCCGAGGGTGCACGGGTCTCCCTTCTGGTGGCCGTGGGAGCGACCGGCATCGCGCTCGCCCTGGGGATCGTCTACGGAGCCGTCTCCGGCTACGTCGGGGGGCGGCTGGACGATTTCCTCATGCGGGTGGTGGATGTTCTCTACTCGCTTCCGGACCTGCTCCTGATCATCCTGGCCAAGGAGGTCCTCGAGGGCGTCCTGGTCGGGGTCTCGGATCTGGTCCGTACGCTCGTTGCGCTGGTGCTGGCCCTCTCCCTCACGAGTTGGGTGGGGGTTGCGCGACTGGCCCGGGGGCTCGTCCTGCAGGCCCGCGAGGAGGCATGGGTCGAGGCCGCCCGTGCTCTGGGGGCCCGCGGCCCCCGGGTCCTCACGAGACACGTGTTGCCGAACATCGCTGGACCTCTCGTGGTGACGGCGGCGTTCCGGGTCCCCGTCGCGATCCTGGCGGAGTCGACGGTCTCGTTCATCGGCCTAGGCGTGCAGCCCCCGTTCGCGAGCTGGGGGGTCCTGGCATCAGACGGCTTTACCGCCATGCGTTCCTTTCCACACCTGATTCTGTTTCCGAGCTTCGCCATCGCCGCGACGCTCGTTGCGTTTCACCTACTCGGGGATGCGCTTCGGGACGCTCTCGATCCGCGCCGCAAGCTCTGAGTCGACCCGCTGGGCCGGGAATCGGTTGATCCGGCCCCGCCCCCCGGTTAACCTCCCCGCTCGTTTAGGAGGTGCGATGGTCGAGGTCGAGGGGCTCTCGAAGCGGTACGGCGAGCTCGTCGCGGTCGATCGGATCTCGTTCCGTGTCGAACGAGGTGAAGTCGTGGGCTTCCTCGGTCCAAACGCGGCCGGAAAGACCACGACGATGCGAATGGTGACCGGCTTCCTGCCGCCGAGCGAGGGAACCGTGCGGGTCGCCGGGCATGACATCCTGGAGGCACCCCTCGCTGCTCGACGGTCGGTCGGGTATCTCCCGGAGACGCCGCCTCTTTACCCCGAGATGCGCGTCAAGGACTACCTCCACTACGTGGCCACGATCAAGGACGTGTCGAGACGGGCGCGCGCCGAGCGTGTCGAGCGCGCCACGGAGGCGTGCGCTCTCCAGGAGGTGCGCACGCGGGTCATCGGCACGCTGTCGAGGGGTTTTCGACAACGGGTGGGACTCGCGCAGGCCATCGTCCACGATCCCGAAGTGCTCATCCTGGACGAACCGACCGCCGGACTCGATCCGGGACAGATCGTCGAGATCCGCAACCTCATCAAGCGACTCGCCAGCGAGTCGGGCCGTACGGTCGTGCTCTCGACACACATCCTTCCCGAGGTGGAGGCGATTTGTCAGCGGGTCCTCCTCATCAGCAGGGGTCGAATCCGACTGGACGGCTCGCTCGATGAGGTGACCCGGGGGGGCTCGCTCGAGGAGGTGTTCCTGCGCGAAGCGGCAGTGAACGACGAAGGCGAGCCGACGGGCGAGGAGCCGCAATCGTGAGGCACGCTCCGGTCATCGCCGCCCGAGAGATCCGGTCGCTCTTCTCGACCCCGGTCGCCTACGTGCTCCTCGCCGGCTACCTGGTCCTTGCGGGCTACTTATTCTTTCTGGGACTGGCGGTCTTTATCG
>DAOUZG010000113.1 GCA_030665705.1 Deltaproteobacteria bacterium
AGGCCGGGGACCACATCATCTACGTGGGAGAGGTGGTAGACACGACCGTCACCGACCGTGCCCCCCTCGTCTATCACCACGGCGCCTACCGCGAGCTCGCCCCCTAGTGTCCTGTCCCGGCAGTTCGCTTGCATTCCCGGCGGCCGTTGCATCCGGGCTCGCGGCGTTGCACTCGCGCGGAATAACGAGGGATATGCCTCGCGCGCGACGCCTTGAGCTCGGCCCCCCAGGGTTGTCTGGCTCGGTCCGGGGTTTCTGAGATGGGTTCTAGCGAAATGGGGGCGGCGGGAGCCCCGGACGGTCCCGAAGAGCCCGCCGGGGCCCGCCGTCCGGGAAACCCGCCGCCCCGGGGGGAGGGTTCTGGTGCGTGGGACTGGGTTGTTGCGCCCGTACGTCACTACGCGCGACAGCGTGCGACGGTTACAGCCAAGTAGGTTCCCGTGCGGGTTCCCGAGCGAGTTCCCGAGCGGAATGGCCTGCGCGTGCCGGCTTGAGGCAGGCCGATTGACGCGCTCGAGCGTAGCCGAGTAGCGTCGGGCACTAGCCGGGATCTCTCCCCTGGCGGGAGGTCCGGGCACGAGGAGGGGAGGGCGAGATGGCGGGAAGGTTCGAAGGGAAGGTGGTGCTTGTTACCGGGGCCGCCTCGGGGATCGGTGCTGCAACGGCGCGCCGCTTTGCCGAGGAGGGGGCCCTTCTGATGCTCGGCGACACGAACGAGGAGTCCGGCGCTGCTCTCGCGAAGGAGATCGGCGGGGGGGCCGGGCGCAGCGTCTTTCTGGTCACGGACGTCCGGGATCTCGCGCAGGTCGACGCGCTTACCTGTGCGGCGGTCGAGCGCTTCGGGCGCCTCGACGTCGTGTTCAACAATGCAGGGATCGGTGCGTACGGTCAGGTGCCGGATCTCGACCCCGAGACGTGGCACAACGTCATCGCGGTCGATCTACACGCCGTCTTCTACGGGTGCCGTGCCGCGATCCCGCACCTACGCGCGTCCGGCGGTGGCGCGATTGTCAACACCGCTTCGATCTCGGGGATCGCGGGTGACTACGGTCTGAGCGCGTACAACGCTGCGAAGGGGGCGGTCGTGAACCTGACACGGACCCTCGCCATCGATCACGCGAGGGAGAACATCCGTGTGAACGCGATCTGCCCCGGACCGATCGAGACCCCCCTGATTGCCCCGGTCCTTGAGAACGAGCGGGCCGTCGAGGAGTACGCGAAGCTCATTCCGATGGGGCGCGTGGGGCAGCCCGAGGAGATCGCCGGGGTCGTTGCCTTCCTTGCTTCGGAAGACGCCTCCTACCTGACCGGCGCGGCAATCGTGGTGGACGGCGGAGTCACGGCGGCCACCGGCCAGCCGAACTTCACACGGGTATTCTTCGGCTAGGACGTGGCGCGGGTGGCTTCTACTGACTCGCGAGCACGCGCACGAGGTCGAGGCTCGTAACGATGCCGAGAATCTCTCCGCTATCGCTCGTGACGATCACCCGATGGACACGCGCTTCGCTCATCTTTCCCGCGACTGATTCCACCTCCTCGCCGGGACCGACCGCGAGGACCTGGGGCGTCATGATCTCGTAGAGCCGGACCGAAGCGAGCGCCTCCCTCAGCGATGTGGACCGGCTTTCCAGGATACTCGTGAGCTTTCGGAGCACGTCGGTGGTCGAGACGATCCCCATCAGCCCACCCGTGTCGGAGACCACGGGGGCGCCGCTGATCCCTCTCTCCGAGAGAATCTGCTCGAGCTCGAGGAGAGAGAGGTCGCAGCTCACCGCCAACACCTCCCTCTGCATCACCTCCCCGATCTGCATACGTCTCCCCGATCCTTGGCCGACACGGGAGGGGCTCTCTCCGGACCCATCGGTGCTCTTCTGCCCATCGGAGAGGGGTTGGCTGATCCTGAGCTCGGAGGCGGACGCGAGGGGCTCCCCCTCGTTCGCCCATTCAGCTTGGTCTCCGGAAACGACGATGGGTCCGGTGACCCAACCGTTCGGGAGGTCTCGGATGAGCCTGGCATGCCGGGTTGCGATTGGACTCCTGCTGGTGACCGCCACGGCCTGCAAGGACGCCGAGCGCTCGGGCGACGAGCCGCTGGCCATGCTGTCGAGGGATCACAAGACGGTCTTCGAGAAGGACGATCTACAGACGCAGGCCTTCCTCGCCGGGGCCGTCAAGGGGATCGTCTACTACAACACGACGCTGCGCATGGCGGGTAAGCCCAAGCTCTTCTGCTTGGCGATGGGCAGCGTCAGCCTCGACGAGTTCTGGGGATTCGCATCGGCGGCGCTCAACGGAGCTCAGGAGCAGGACACGATCGTCATCACTGCCCTCAACGGATTGCGCAGCAAGTACCCCTGCCCCGAGTAGCGTCGAGCTGCTGCGTCGATCAGCGGCGAAGACCCAGGTTCAAGACCCTCTGGAGAAGGGACTCGTAGGACAACCCCGCAGACTCCGCGGCGGAGGCGAATTCCTCGAAGCGAGCGATCTCGGGGTTCGGGTTGGCCTCCAGGAAGTAGATCCTGTCTTCCCGGTCGAGGCGGTAATCGATCCGTGCGTATCCGTTGAGCTCGAGAATGCGATAGATCCGTTTGCTCAGGCGCTCGAGCCGTGCGATCAAGCCCGGCGGCTGATCCTGCACCGGGGCGAGCTCGACTCCGTGCTTCTTCTGATACGCCACGTCGTGCTTGATTCTCTCGGTCGCAATGAGCTCCTCGTCCGAGGCCTGCTTTCGCACGATCAGCTCCTGCGGTGGAAAGATCTTCAAACGCTCGTTGCCGATGACCCCCACGTAGATCTCCCGGCCCGAGATGAATTGCTCGACGATCGCGTGGGTCTCGACTCGCTCGTGCACGAACTGGACCCGCTGACTCAGCTTCTCGTCATCGTTCACCACCGACGCCTTCGCGATTCCCATAGAGGCCTCCTCGGTCAGTGATTTGACGATGAGCGGAAACTGCAGGGAGCGGGGCCGCTTGACCGCTCGCCCCGATCGAAAGACAGCGAACCGAGGGGCCCGAATCCGGTGATAGGACACGAGCTTCTTGGAGAGCGCCTTGTCTCGGGCGAGCACGAGTCCTCGGGTGCCGCAGCCTGTGTACGGGACCCGGAGCAGCTCCAGATAGGCGACGACGTTTTGATCGTACACGGCCTCGCCCTGAAACTCCTCCATAAGGTTGAACACGATGTCCGGCTTCCACTCCTCGACCGACCTGCGGATGGGGTGGAGTTCGTCCCGAACCCCGAGGTTCTGCACCTCGTGTCCCATGTCCAGAAGGGTGTCGGTGGTGTCGAGTTCGGTCTTGAACCGGTCGATTTCGGCCTCGCTGAGGCCCGTGAGCTCCTCCGGCGGGACGAAGTCCTCGTGCATCAAGATCAGCACACGAAGTTTCTTCACAACGGGTGCCACTCCCTCTCGCCGTAAACGTATTCGACGCTGCGGGCGGCGAGCAGAATCGCGAAGTCGAGCAAGAGCGTGCGCCTCGCGCCGATCGCGCGGAGCTTGAGTTCCCGACAGCGGGCGATCATTTCCGAGAGGACCGTGTCCAGAGCGAGCTGGTGTGACCCGGTTCCTTTGGCGACCAGTCGTCGGATCTCGGTCCGGTTCCGGCGCAAGAAGGTCGAGGCCGGCTCGCCTCCGCGCGCGTGGGGACCCCGGAACAGCCGTAGCAGGTCGCCGTCGTAGATGTTCGTCGTGAGCGACTTGAAGCGCCTGCGCTTGGCCGCGTAGTACTCGCGCAGGGTGCTTCGAAGCCTCGAGATCTCGTCGACCCTCACCCGCTTCCGGATCACGGGCCGACGACCCGCGAGCTCGTCCATCAGCCCATCCACGTACTCCAGCTTCTTCAGGGCCCGCGACCCCTCATAGCGCCTGCGCCACCGCGAGCCGGGGGTTAGCCAGACGGCAAAGGTCTCGGCGAAGTCCTCGTCCGGGTGGCTCTGACCGTACCAGTAGTCCAGGTGCACCACGAACCGCCGGCTCCCGGGGTTCGGCCGGTAGCTCTTGGGGTAGGGCGTCGAGGACTTCCCGAAGACCCGCTGCCATCGACGGCGGCGGTGGAGATGGAAGGCGTGCTGGAGCGCATGGCCCGCCTCGTGTCGGAGGAGCCTCAGGGAGCTGGCGGGGGTACCTCCCTCCACCTCGAACATCTGCTTCCGTTCGAGTCTCCTGAGGCGCGGGTGGGTCAGGAAGAAGGGGATGGCGATCCCCACGACTCCGTCGGGAGAGAACCACTCGTCCGAAATCCAGAAGCTCGGCCGTATGCGGAGATCTCGCTCCTCGAGATCCTCCAGCAACCGTTCGGTACGCTCCACGAGCCAGGTCCCTTGGAACTTCACTCCGAGATCGCACAGCCGCAAATCGAGCAGTCGCTCATCGGGCCAGCTCGCCCACCGGTAGTCCCTGCCTCGGGTTCTCACGGTCCGTGAGTATAGAACCCCTCTCAAAAACCCACTCCCGTCGCCAGGTCGCCCTGGCGGGCCGATCTCTGCGTTGCGCTCGCTCGGAATAACGACTGATATGCCTCGCTCGCAACGCCTTGATCTCGGCCCACCAGAGCGGCCTGGCTCGGTCCGGGGTTTCTGAGATGGGTTCTAGAAAGTGGAGCGGGGAAGACCGCGCGACGAGAACCGCTTCTCCACTCCCTGACCTCTATCGGCGAAGGCTCGGCTCCCGGGTCGGATCCTCTACATAGCAGCTCAGCCTCTCCGACTTGCCCGAATCCGATACTACGTCGCATCGGATTCCATCCCCGATCTCGAGCGTGTACGGCAGGGTCAGGTCCGCGGACCCCTCTGTCTCTACGCTGAGACAGCGGCACGGCGGACACGGGCTCGCGCATGCGAGAAGAACCGCACCCGAGGCGACGATCTTCGCCAGACCAGCTCTCCTTGCCATTCCTCCGATCCTGCCCTCCGATCCTGCCCGGGGTGGCGGGCCACCTCCGCAGGGCGATGGCCGCCGAGTCCAAGGAGCGGTTAGCATGGTCCGGGGCAGCATTCCAGCCCGACCGGAGGCGGCCCGTGTGGCTTGCACAGGAGGAGCACACTGGGCTCCATACCCGTTAAGATAAGGGGCGATTGGGTAACCGGGGGCGAATCGATGACCGGCGAACAAGTGCGACCCTACGAGATTCAGCTCTCCGCGCGCGAGGCCCGACTCTCGAGATGGGTGCTCGAGGGATTCCAGCGTGTCCCGGACGCAGCTTCCGATCCCTCGCGCGCCGCGGTTGACGTTCTCGTTGATCGTTTAGAAGAGCACCGGGAGAGCGCGCAGCTCTCGGCTGCGTTCAGCCTCAGCCAGGAGGAGCTGCAGGTCCTGTGCACGGCCGCAGACTCCATGGCCCGCGTGATCGAAGCGGAGGGGATGACGCCACCGGCAGTGGGTCACCGGACGGTTCTCTTCGACCTTGCCGAACGCCTCAAGCGGCTCCTGGGTTGACCCGGGGGGAACGGACTCGAGGGATCTACGAGCCCTTCTCCTGCCTAGAACCCATCTCAAAAACCCACTCCCGTCGCCAGGTCGCCCTGGCGGGCCGATCTCTGCGTTGCGCTCGCTCGGAATAACGACGGATATGCCTCGCTCGCGACGCCTTGATCTCGGCCCGCCAGAGCGTCCTCGCTCGGTCCGGGGTTTCTGAGATGGGTTCTAGTCAGACGCATTCTCAGGAGCTCAACCCCCTTCTGAGTAGGACGGTGGTGAACTCCTCGAGCATTCGATTGCTGGCCACCGTGCATCCCAGCTTCTCGTAGCGTCTGCACACATCAAAGTTGTCTTCGTGGAGAATCCCGGACAGCAGGAGTGGGGCGGTCGGTCTGGATTTGGAGACCAGCACATCGGCGGCGGCGAGCAAGACGTCTCCCCAGAGATTGGCCAGGATCAAGTCGAAGGAGTCCGCTGCGAGCTGGTCGACCGTGCCGCAGAAGTGCTCGACCTGGGAACTGACGCCATTCAGCTCGCAGTTCAGCTGGGCGGTGCGCACAGCGGCAGGGTCGGTGTCGACACAGAGTGCAGATCGGGCTCCCAGCTTCAGGGCGGCGAGGGCCAGGATACCGGTGCCGCTGCCCAGGTCGAGCACCTCCGCTCCCGACACCTCGGGTAGGGTCTCCAGAAGCCTCAGGCAGCTGGCCGTGGTCTCGTGCTCTCCCGAGCCGAAGGCTCCGGCAGCCATGACCAGGTCGATCCGGGCATCGCCGCGAGGAGCGGTTCCGCACGGAACGATGCGGAAGCGTTCTCCGACCTCGAAGGGAGTGAATTCTCGACCCACGGTTGCTCCGGGAGCAGAGGAGTGTGCTGCGCACTGTGTGAATTTGGTTAACGGATGCCGCGTCCCGTGTTCGTTGTCCAGCGGGCGGGAGACGTGGACCTGCGCCGCCGGGAGATGATCTCTTGACGGGCTCGGGGTG
>DAOUZG010000236.1 GCA_030665705.1 Deltaproteobacteria bacterium
TGCACGGATCGCGGTTACGGTGCGGCTCCGAATCACCGCGAGCTCTCGGGCGCGCGGGTTCACCAGGAGATCCAGGTATCGCCGGCGGTAGCGGGTTTCCACATCGACCAGTCCGTGCCACTTCTCGGGAAGGGGCCGGTAGGCCTTCGCGAGAAGCCCGAACCGATCGATGTCGACGGTCAGCTCGTTCGTCTTCGTACGCACGAGCGGGCCTTCGGCCCAGATGAAGTCCCCCACGTCGTAGAGCTTGAACTCGGAGTAGGAGTCCTCCCCGACCCGGTTCTGTCGGAACCAGGTCTGGAGGCGGACGCCCTCTCCCTGTATCACGGCAAACGCGGCCTTCCCGAAGGAGCGGATACTGACGATGCGCCCGGCGATCCTAGGCTTTGGCTCCTCCCGCTCGAGGCTCTCGCCGTCTGTCGCTTCGTAGCGGCGGACGATCTCGGGGATCGCATCGAGTGGCTTCGGAACCCGCGCGGGAAACAACGAAACACCCCGCTCTCGGAGCTGCTCGGCTTTCCGTCGTCGGGCCGCGAGAATTTCCCCTTCAGTCGGCACGCCTACGACTCCGCCTGCTGTAGAAGGTACGCGCGGATGAGGTCGTCGATTCTCCCGTCGAGGACCCCCTGGGCGTTCCCGATTTCGACACCGGTCCGGTGGTCCTTGATCCGCTGCGAGGGGTGCAGGGTGTACGAACGGATCTGGCTACCGAAGTCGATCCGCTTCTTCTCCCCTACGAGACGTTCCTTTTCGGCTTCGTGGGCCTCACGGGCTGCCTCGTAGAGGCGCGCACGTAACACCTTCATCGCCAGCGCCTTGTTTTTGTGCTGGCTCCGCTCGTTCTGACACTGCACCACGATGCCGCTGGGCATGTGAGTGATGCGCACGGCCGAGTCGGTGCGATTCACGTGCTGACCTCCGGCACCGCTCGCGCGGTAGGTGTCGATCCGGAGATCCTTCTCGTCGATCTCCACCTCCACGTCGGAGGAGATTTCGGGATACATCGTGAAGGAAGCAAAGCTCGTGTGGCGACGGTGTTGCGCATCGAACGGGGAGAGACGAACGAGACGGTGGATCCCGATCTCGCTCTTCAGATACCCATAGGCGAGCTCCCCTTCCACCGTGAACGTCACGCTCTTGATCCCGGCCTCCTCCCCTTCCTGGATGTCGAGGATCCGGGTTCGGTAACCCCTCTCCTCCGCCCACCGAAGGTACATGCGCAGAAGCATCTCGGCCCAGTCGCAGGCCTCGGTCCCGCCGGCCCCCGCGTTGATCGAGACGATCGCGGTAGACGCATCGTGTTCGCCCGACAACAGCCGCCGCAGCTCGGCGTCCTCGAGCCGCCGGTCGAGCGCCTCGACCCGCTCGGCCGCCTCCCGGCCGGTCTCCGCGTCCCCCTCCTCCCGAGAGAGCTCGAGCAGAACCTCGGCCTCCTCGATCGCGGCTCGTGTCTCGTCGAAGAAGCGCATATCCCGCTCGAGCTCGCTTTTCTCCTGGAGCAAGGTACGCGCCCGGTCCTGATCCTCCCAGAACGTCGGATCCGCCGCGAGCCGCTCTAGCTCTTCGATCCGCTTCCGCTTTCCTTCGAGGTCAAAGATGCCTCCGCAGCTCCGCTTCCCGCTCCCGGAGAGCGCGGAGCTGATCCGCGGTGTCTCGAACCTCGACGCTGGACCCGTCCGACAAGAGCTTGCCCTCCCGCGGCAGCCAGGATCCCCCAGCTTGCCCACACGACCCAGTCCCCGAACCGAGTGTACGGAGTGCCCCCTCCCCGTCCACGTGGCAGCGATCCTCGCAGCGCCCTTCGCTCGAAGATCGGGGTCGCACTCACGACGGCCCCCTCACCGTCCACGATCGCGCTGATCCCCGTGTTCGCAGCCCGCACCATGGGCAATCCGTGCTCGGCCGAGCGCATCGTCGCGATCGCCAGAAACTGATGCGGCGCGCTGGTCCGTCCGTACCAGGCGTCGTTCGTGACGTTGACGAGTACGCGGGCCTCAGCGCGGACGGCCTTCCGCACTAGGTCCGGGTAGATCACTTCATAACAAATGAGCGGTGCGAGGGCATGGTCCGGACCGAGCGACTCTACCTCGATCGCCCGCGGCCCCGGACCGGGCGTGACGTCCCCCGACGCGATTCCCGTGGCGAGTCCCGAGAGGAAGCCGAGTAGGGTCCGGAACGGGACGTACTCACCGAAGGGGACCAGACGCGACTTGTCGTAGCGGTTCGCCAACCGGCCATCCGGGGTGACCAGGAACACGCTGTTGTGGAAGCGCAGGTCGCGCCCCCTCCCGGCCCGCTCGACCGCCACACCACCGATGACCAGCGCGGCGCCGATCTCTCTCGCGAGCTCCGACACGGCGCGCTGGTAGTTCGCCTCGACCTCAAGAAAGACCGGCACGGATGCCTCCGGCCACACGATCAGGTCGACCCCACCTTCGGCCGCTTCACGCGAGACCGCGAGGTGGGCTTCGAAAGCCTCCCGAGCGTGCTCCGGGTCCCACTTGAGTTCTTGGGGGATGTTCGCCTGAACGATCCCGACCCGGAGGGAGCGCGGCGGGGCCTCCGCCTGCGGAGGCCGGACCGAGCCCGCCACAGCCATCGCGAGGACGACTACTGCCAACCCGGCGAGCCCGCCGAACCGCGTGCGCCGCGGAGCCCACACGAGAACCCCCGCGAGCACCAGAAGGAACGAGAGCCCGTAGACGCCCGTGACCCGCGCGACGGCACGGGCCGGCGTCAGGTCGTGAAGCGCGTAGCCGAGGAAGGCCCAGGGAAAGCCAGACCAGAGGTCGAAAGTGCGGAGGTGTTCGGCTACAACCCACGCGCTCGGCACCACGAGAAGTCGCCAGGGGGTGCTACGCTCCCAGGCCCAGGCTGCGGCCGCTCCGGCAAGCCCCACGTGCACACCGACGTAAAGCGCGAGCGCGATCACGGCGAGCACCGCAACGGGTGGCGGCGCGTGCCCGTGCACGTAGGCCACGACGTAGATCCAGTACAAAACGACCGCGTAGCCGAGCGTCCCGGCGACGGTTGCCCACCGGAACGCGCGCCGGGGCTGCAGTCCACGAAGCATCCCCACGAAGAAGACCGGGACGACCCAGCCCGCGACCCAGCCCACATCGAACCGAACCTCGGCTGCGCGGAACGGAAATGCCAGGGCGATCGACAAGGAGAACGCCGCGGCCATTGCGGCCCGCGGCAGCGGGACTGCAGCTAGCACGCGCGTGCCAGCTCCCAGCGCAGGTGATCCTCGAGCTCGCGCATGGCACGCGCGTCGGAGAGGCGCTCGTGGTCCATCCCGATCACGTGGAGAACCCCGTGAATCAAGAGGTCGCGCAACTCCTCATCGAGTTGCACACCCCGCTCTCGGGCCTGGCGCTCGGCGACCTCGACGCAGAGCAGGACGTCTCCCACGCACGCCCCTCGAAACTGCTCGCCGGCACCCTCCAGCAGGGAAAAGGCCAGCACGTCGGTAGGCTCATCTTTCCCCAGGTAGCTCAAAT
>DAOUZG010000014.1 GCA_030665705.1 Deltaproteobacteria bacterium
CGGCCCAGAGCTCGGTCCACCCCTCGGGTTCCCAACCGATCCATTCTCGAACCCCGATGACACGTCCCGCATCGTCGCGCTCGAACTCCATCCGGCCCCCGTAGGGATTCACGCTCCCGACGAGACGTCCAGCCGCGTCCCGCTCGAACACGAACCGCTGCGACTCTCCGGCGTCTGCGTCGGGGAAGAGAATCTCGCGGGTTCGGCTGGAATCGTCGAAGACCCGCCAACCGCCGCCGACGTCCTGCAAGAGGCGTCCCGCCTGGTCCCGCGGGAGGAGCTGGGGATCGTGGGAGCAGCCGGGGTCGATCGACGTGACCTGCCCGTGCGCGGCGTCGTACCCGAAGCAGCTCACAAAGCCCGTCGGAACGCGCACGCTTCGAAGCGCAGCGCCGTCGTACTCGAACTCGTGTCGAGCCCCCACTGGGTCGGTCGAGCTGGCCGGGCGGCCGGACGAGTCGAACTCCTGCGTCCACACGCCACCGCGTGCGTCCTCGAAGCGACGCCACGGCGTCTCGTCGGTCCGAAGCCGGTTCCAGGCTCCCGGCTCCGCCTCCCAACTCTCCCGTACTCCCCGTGGGTCGGTCCGGGCGATCCGTTCCCCTGCCACGTAGTCGAAGCTCCAGCGCGCTCCCAGCGGATCCTCCCACCAGGCCAGGAGCGGTCCCCGGTACCCGGCTCTCCAGATCGCGCCTCCAGGGTCACGCCGGCGCCTCACCCGTCCTGAACCGTCGTGGCGGTACTCGCTGATTGCGCCCGTCGGCTCTACATGGACGAGCGCGAACCACCCCTCGATGCTGGCCCGGAGCTGGTAGGCGAACCGGTGCTGCTCCGATCCGCGGGTGACCTCCTCGATCCGTCCCCCGTCGTCGTAACCGAGAGTCGTAGCCACGCCCGTGGGATCCACGATTGCTGCCAGCCGTCCCTCGGCGTCGTAGAGGTAGCGCGTCGGCGCGCCGTCCGTCTCGAACGCCGCGGGTTCCTGGACGGCCTCGAGACGCCCCTGCGGATCCCGCGTGCGGTGAGCTGTTCGTCCGTAGCTCTCGAGCAGAACGGAGCTGCCCACGTAACGAATCTCGAGGACGGTCTCCTCCCGCGGCCGCGTCCGGAGCCGCTGCAGGATGCGGGTCAGACGGCCCTGGCCGTCGCGCTCGAACTCGAGGGTCGGTGCATCGGGCAGAGAGGTTTCGATTCGGCTGAGCCGACCCTCCTCGAAGCGGTAGATTCTCCCCCCGCGGGTACGGAGGCTCCGTTCGTCGAGACGGATCCAGCGGGTGCCCTCGAGTTCTCGTTCGCCGAGGCGCGTTCCGTGCTCGTCGATGAGAACCGTCCCGTCGTAACGAAGGTCGAGCCAGTCGATCCACCGACGGTCGGCCGTGTTGAAGGTCTGGCCGACGCGGATGAGACCGAGCCGCGTGTCGACAGGCAGGTCCTCGCGCGGCAGCAAGAGGTTCCCGTCGGCGATGCTGAGCTTCCCCGCCGGGGTCGAGATGTAGCTCGCGCCGGGGATCCGGCCCGGTGCCGGCGCGGGGTAGAGACCTCGGGACTCTGTGCCGCCTCCCTCGCAGCCGGCCAGTAGCAGAGCCACCGCGAGGGAGAGGGGACGGAGCCTCGCTCTCGGGGGAACAGACGGGGCACGCATCCTCGACCCTCCACGCAGCGGGGTGAGCGAGCGCAAGAGAGCAAACGACATGCCGCTGTGTCGCGGCCGTGCCGTCTCTCGCGCCGCTCGATGAGATCGCTCGGTCTCGTCGGGGTGTTGCGCGGGCCACGCTCCAGCGGCACGATCCTCACCGTGCCCGAGCACCGGACGCCCGCGCTGATCCTCCGGACATTCGACCAGGGAGAGTCCGATCGGCTTGTCCACCTCTATACGGAGGAACTCGGACGTGTCTCAGCCATCGCCAAGGGCGCGCGCCGGTCCCAGCGACGCTTCCCCGGAGCGCTCGAGATCCTCACCGTGGTCGAGGCGCGTCTGGTCGACCGACCCCGTTCCAGCCTGGCGCGCCTCGAGGGAGTGAAGCTGATTCGCTCGTTCGAGCCGCTCGTGTCGAACCTCGGTCGCTACGCGATCGCCTGCGAGCTGCTCGAGATGCTCGACCGGTTTACGGGCGAGCGGGAGGCGAGCCCGGACCTGTTTCGCTTCGCGACCGGCGTCCTCGAGGTGGTGGGGGAGGACCGTCCGGACCGACTGCTGGGGCTCCTCGTTCTCGCCAAGACACTGGCCCGTCTCGGCTACCGGCCAGGCCTCGTCCGCTGCACCGCCTGTGGTCGCGCGCTCGGCGCGGGAGGTGAGCAGGTCGGCTTTGCTCCGCGTCACGGGGGCGCTGTGTGCCGGAGCTGTCGCTCCCCCGAGGACGTGCGAGTCTCGGGTCGGGTCCTGGCTGCGCTGGAGTCCGGCTTACGGCAGCCGCTCCGCCAACGGGGCCGGCTCGGGCTCGGCAGCGCGGACGTCCTCCTGGCGGAGACGCTCCTCGACCGATTCGTTCGTTTTCACCTAGGGGCACAGGTGCGCACGTGTGCCTTCTTGAGGACGATCCTGTCCGCCGAGTCGCTTGACGGGGGGCGGGCCCCTGGGAATACTGCCGCCGGCCCGGATGAGAGGCGGCCGGGAGCTGCGAAGGGGGGCGCGACTCGCGCCGGGGCGCCGCCCCGAGGCTCCTAGCTACTGCAGCAGGGGGGAGCTGGACGGTGGCAACGCGCGCAAGGAAAAGCACCCAAAGACGGTCGAAGAGCGGTTCGTCGAAGCGGACCCGGTCTTCCGGGAAAGGAACGAAAAAGAGCCCCAAGCGGGGCACGAAACGCGTCTACGTCTTCGGGAACGGTCGCGCTGAGGGGCGCGCGGCAATGCGCGACCTCCTCGGGGGGAAGGGCGCGAACCTGGCCGAGATGACCCGCCTCGGCATCCCGGTTCCCCCGGGATTCACCATCTCGACGGAGGTCTGCCACGAGTTCTATCGACGGGGACGTAAGCTCCCCGCTGGACTCCGAGAGGAGGTGTTCGAGGCGCTGGCCAAGGTCGAGACGTGGATGAAGGCTCGCTTCGGGGATCCGGATAACCCCCTGCTCGTTTCGGTTCGTTCGGGGGCACGCGCGAGCATGCCCGGGATGATGGACACGATTCTGAACCTGGGGCTCAACGACCGCGTGGTACGGGGGCTGGTGGAGCAGAGCGGCGACGCCCGGTTCGCGTTCGATAGCTATCGTCGGTTCATCCAGATGTACAGCGATGTTGTACTCGGCGTGCCGATCGAAGGCTTCGAAGAACGTCTCGAGGCGCTGAAGCGCGAGCGGAACGTATCCGAGGATACCGAGCTCACGGCGGCGGACCTGGAGCAGCTCGTTGCCGACTACAAGAAGTTCGTCCGCATGGACACGGGGCACGACTTTCCGGACAACCCCCGGGAGCAGCTCTTCGGTGCGATCTCCGCGGTGTTCGGCTCGTGGAACACGCCCCGGGCCGTGACCTACCGCAGGCTCAACGGGATTCCCGAGCACTGGGGTACAGGCGTCACCGTTCAGGTGATGGTTTTCGGAAACCTGGGGGACGACTGCGCGACGGGGGTCGTGTTCACGCGAGACCCGGCAACCGGGGAACGTCGACTTTTCGGTGAGTATCTCCCCAACGCGCAGGGCGAGGACGTGGTGGCCGGGATCCGCACGCCC
The DNA here is from genome assembly GCA_030665705.1 of Deltaproteobacteria bacterium. Taxonomy (GTDB): domain Bacteria; phylum Myxococcota_A; class UBA9160; order SZUA-336; family SZUA-336; genus DAOUZG01. Next base: position 3,667 of record DAOUZG010000014.1, read on the forward strand.
CGCCCGATGGATCGCAAGTCGCGCAAGCCCGGCGACCCTCCGTCGCTGGAGGAGACCGAGCCTCGTTGCTTCCGCGAGCTGGTCCTCGCAGCCAAGCTTCTCGAACGTCACTACCGCGACATGCAGGATCTGGAGTTCACGATTCAGCGCGGCAAGCTCTGGATGCTCCAGACGAGGGCGGGAAAGCGCACGGCGCTCGCCGCCGTCCGGACGGCGGTCGAGATGGTGCGCGAGCGCCTGATCGACCGGAAGACCGCCCTCATGCGAGTCTCCGCGGATCAGCTCGACCAGCTCCTCCATCCCACGCTGGACACGAAAGCGGCGCCTGCTTCGATCGGCCAAGGCCTCGCGGCTTCACCCGGCGCGGCGAGCGGTGCGGTCGTCTTCACGGCGGAGGAAGCAGAGTCGCAGGCGGCGGACGGGAAGGACGTGATTCTGGTTCGCCGCGAGACCTCGCCCGAAGACATTCACGGCATGCACGCGGCACGCGGCATCCTCACCGCGTTCGGCGGGATGACCTCGCATGCGGCCGTCGTGGCCCGGGGAATGGGCAGGTGCTGCGTGAGTGGATGCTCGGGGCTCGAGATCGATCTCGCCCGGGGTCTGGCGACGCTGGGAGGGGTCGAGATCGCGGCCGGGGACGAGATCACCCTCAACGGAAGCACGGGCTTCGTCTACCAGGGTGCGGTCCCGACGCTCGCTCCCACGATGGGCCCGGACTTCCTCACGCTCATGCGGTGGGCAGACGGCGCCCGCCGCCTCCGTGTGCGAGCGAATGCGGATACCCCCGCCGACGCCGAGACGGCGCGGAAGTTCGGTGCCGAGGGGATCGGGCTGTGTCGAACCGAGCATATGTTCTTCCAGGCCGATCGGATCCTCGCGGTGCGGCGAATGATCCTCTCCGAAACGACGGAAGAGCGAGCCGAAGCGCTGAGACACCTCCTTCCCATGCAACGGGAGGACTTCATGGGGATCTTCCGCGCGATGACGGGGCTCCCCGTGACGGTTCGGCTTCTCGACCCACCGCTCCACGAGTTTCTTCCCCACACCGCGGAGGAGATCGAGGCGCTTGCCAGGGATCTCGGGCTGCCACTCGAAGTCACCCGACGGAAGGTCGACGTGCTCCGGGAGGCCAACCCGATGCTCGGACACCGTGGCTGCCGACTCGCCATCACCTACCCGGAGATCTACGAGATGCAGGCACGGGCCGTCTTCGAGGCCGCCTGCCGTTGCGCGAAGGCCGGCGTGCGTCCGCGGCCCGAGATCATGATCCCGCTGGTTGCCGACGTGAAGGAGCTTGCCGAGCTCCGGGCGCTCGTCGACCAGACGGCCGAGAAGGTCTTCCGCGACGAGGGACGAAAGGTCCGCTATTCCGTCGGAACCATGATCGAGGTGCCGCGCGCCGCACTGACCGCCGAGCAAGTGGCGACGGCAGGTGAGTTCTTCTCTTTCGGGACGAACGACCTGACGCAGATGACGCTCGGCCTCTCACGCGACGACAGCGGGCGCTTTTTGCCGACCTACGTCGAGAAGGGGATCTACCCGACGGATCCCTTCGTGTCGATGGATGTGGACGGCGTCGGCTTCCTGGTGAAGCTAGCGGTGGAGCGGGGACGCAAGGCCCGCAAGGACCTCAAGATCGGGATCTGCGGGGAGCACGGCGGAGATCCGCAGTCGATTCGGTTCTGCGAAAGCGTGCGGATGGACTACGTGAGCTGCTCCCCCTACCGGGTCCCCATCGCGCGCCTCGCCGCTGCCCACGCCCGGCTGGAGGAGAGGCAAACTGAATGAGCCTGCGTCTCTGCGGCCTTCTCGGGCTACTCGCTTCTGCCTGCCTCTGGGCGGGGGCGAAGGGCTCGATTGAGGTCGTCCGCGACCCCGACGTTCTGGAGTTCGCGCAGCGCATCGAGCTGTTCTACGACGAGCTCGAGGGCCGCTCGATCAACGTCTTTCACACCTTCCAGGATCCGGTCTTTCGCGATTTCTTCCTGCACGAGGAGGGGTTCGTGGACTACTACGCGTCGCTCGCCAGTCAGCTGAGGGCGGCGCACTTTCGCCACGGACGGCCGGTACGGGTAGAGGTCCGCGAGTTCCAATTCGAGAACCCGGAGCGGGCCACCGTCGACGTCACGCTCGTGGGAGAGCACCTCCGTGGGTTGCTCTTCTGGGACATTCGGGTCCAACGCACCGACACCTGGCGGCGGCGTCGCTCGGTGTGGGTTCTGAGCCCCGAGCGGCTGTGAGGCTCGGTGTGGAATCGGGTCGGCGGCACGAACGCGTTCGGGTCTGTATCTCGACGGTCTACGAGGATCTCGGGCGCGAGGTCTTCCTCCAGACCTTGGACTTGAGCGAATCGGGCCTGTTTCTCGCCTCAGACGAGAGACCCCTGATCGGAACGGCGGTCGGCCTCGTCTTCAGTCTCCCACCCGAGGGGCAGTTCCTCCGCGTCCGGGGAACCGTCGTTCGTTGCTCGGGCTCTCCCGAGCCTCAGGGCTTCGCCGTCACCTTCCGCGGTCTCGACCTCCGCGGGTCGCGCGCCCTGCGGGAGTTCGTTCGGAATTCAACGGCGACCTGAACGGGGTCGAGCGGTGGGTCGCTTCCTAAATTAGGAAAACGTTTTCCGGCAGCTCGGGGGGCCCAGTTCACCCCCGTCATGGAAGCGCTCCGTATTTCGCCGTGATGCGGCCTCAAACTGCCGGTTCTGGTCGGTTCTGCCTCTTGGCACGAGCCTTGCTCATGACCTGAACGGGTGCCGAAAGCGGTGCCCGCCCTGGGCAAGGCGCTACGGGCGGAGCGTGTCCCGGGTCCTGGATAGGAGTGGTGTCACGTCGCCCGGTAGAGACGAACAGCGGGGTGATGACGTTGTGACTGAGGTGGATCGCGAGATCGTCGAGGCTATCCGGGCAGGCGACACGCAGGCGTTCGAGGAGCTGTATAAGGCCCAGTTCCGGCGTGTGTTCAACTTCTCCATCCGGAAGCTCGGCGATGCTGCAGAGGCGGAGGATGTTACGCAGGAGGTCTTCGCGGCTGTCTTCACCTGCATCGATCGGTTTGAGGGCAAGTCGGATCTCGTTGTCTGGATCTACGGGATCGCCCGGAACATCCTGAACAACCGGCTCCGGCGGCGTGGATCCATGCGGCTCATCCCGCTGGATGACGTTCCTCCGGAGGCCTCCCCGGTGGATCTGGGGCCGGAGCCGCGTGCGGAGGCCCGGGAGACCCTCGGACGGGTTCAGGAGGCGATCGAGCAGCTTCCCCGCAACCAGCGCCGCATCCTGGAGCTTCGCCACGGGCGGCGGCTGGCGATCCGAAAGATCGCCGAGATCATGAACCGCTCGGAGGACGCCATAAAATCGAGCCTGTACCGGGCCCGGCGGACCCTGATGTCCAGCCTCCCCGAGCAAGGCCTCGAACTCTGATCCTAGGTCCCAGGCCACAGCCAGGCGCACTCTAGGAGCAGCTCGCGGGCTAACCCCCTCGCCCCTGGGGATGGACCTGCGCCCATTTGACACCTACGCTCAACCTCGCCCACTTTATGGACGAGAGAGAAGGGGGGGGAGAGAGGGCGCCTGGTGGCGTTACCGCTTCCCCCTGCGAGGAGACGGGAGTCCGGAAAGTTGTTGCGGACACCCGAGGCGAGTTCGAGAGATGCGTGAGCGAGCGGCCAAGATGCACTGCGCACCGTCCTGTGTTCGGGACCACCGGTTCTGGGACGAGGTCGAGCGCGAGGTCGAGGCGCCCGACTGGGGGGACCTGGCCGAGTTCCTGGAGGCCGACGCGCTCCCGATCGATGCGCGCTCCGAGTTTTTCGCGGAGCTCCGAGAGGAGCTCCGCGCACTCGTCCGAGCCCGCTACTGCACCTGACCCCCGGTTTCTGCCGGCCTTTGAGGCCCTCCATCGCGCGCGGGTGAGAAATCCGGGCTGGCCCGTTTGCTCCCCTCCGGAGCGGCGGCTACCCATAGCCGCGTGAGGTCTCTAAGGAAGCGCCTTCATCCGCGGCTCTGGGTGCTCTATGCCTTCGCGGTGGCGCTGTTTGTGTGGGCCGACCCGACGCCGAGTTCACTTGCGGCGGGCGCCGGGCTGGTGTTGGCAGGCGAGTCGCTCCGGCTCTGGGCGACCGGCCACCTGAACAAGAACGAGGCGCTCACCGTAACCGGCCCCTACGCCTTTCTCCGCCACCCGCTCTACCTGGGTACACTGCTTATCGTGACGGGCTTCGCGGTTATGGCGAGCTCAGCCTGGAGCCTGGTGCTATTCGCTGCGTTTTTCCTGTTCTTTTTCGGCTACTACATGCCCTACAAGGGCCGGATCGAGGGAGCGCGGCTCGAGCGTCTCTACGGCGACCATTTTCGCCGCTACGCCGCGGCGGTCCCGACGCTGCTCCCGCGTCTCTACCCCTACCGGCCGCTCGAAGCCGAGCAGCCAGCGACGGACTCGTGGCGGGGCGAGCGCTTCGCGGACAACCATGAATTCGGCACCGCGGCCGCGGTCGTCGTCGCGCTGGGTGTGATGGTCGCGCGCTGGGTCCTCGTGTGACCCGTGACGATCTGGATCGCCCCGGGATCCAGGTCCTGAACCGGGGCGGCTTCGCAAACGCCGACGCTCTACTCGTTCCCACCCGAGCCGGCCCCGTGGTCGTCAAAGACTACGCGCTTCGGAGCTGGCCCGTGCGTCGCTGGATCGCCCCGCTACTCGTCCGCCACGAGCACGCGATGCTGCGTCGCGCTGCCGGGCTGCCCGGGCTTCCGGCGTGGAGTGCACCGATCGACCGCCTGGCCCTGGCCATGCAGTACGTCGAGGGGCGCTCGCTTCGACGGCGATCGCAGCTCGAGGGCCTTCCGGTCTCGTTCTTCGACGCGCTGGAGGCCATCCTCGAGGGCCTCGCGCATCGGGGACTGGTCCACCTCGATCTGCGGAGCCCCACCAACTTCCTCGTAAGCGACACGGGTGCTCCAGCCGTGATCGATCTTGCCGCCGCCTTCCCCATTTCCCTTCCGGCTGTCCTGCGGCGCTGGCTCGAGCGCCGCGCCCTTCGGAAGCTTCGGCGTCGCATCGGGGTTTCGACGGAGGAAGGTTCGGCCACCCCTGCAGAGCCCACGCTCGAGCGTCCTGTTGCGATGGGCTGGCCGATCGGGCAAGGGGGGCTCGACCTGGTCGTGCGCCGAGTGCGGTGGCGCCGTTACGAGGCGGGGTCTTCCGAGGATCGCGTGCCGGCGCTCCTTCTTCCCGATGTCGGCGTCGGAGCTCGGGTCTACGCGCCCGTGCTCGAGCAGGCCGGTGCTTCGGGCCGAAGGGCCATCGCGGTCGATCTTCCCGACTCCGGGGGCTCCGGGCAGGGGCGCGGACGCCGGACCCCGGCGCGGCAGGCCCGCGAGCTGAGCGAGCTCCTCGACGTCCTGCGTCTTTCTCGGATCGACCTGGTGGGGCTTGGGCTCGGTGGCGTGATTGCCCGCCTTCTCGCCGCTGACCGCCCCGATGCCGTTCGTGCACTGGTCACTCTGGATACGCCGCTCGTTCGGCTCGACCCCGCCCTACGGAAGAAGGTCGAGGTGGCACGCAGCGATCCCTCGCGTCTGCCTCGCCTCCTCGCCTCGAACCTCGCGGGTGGAGCTTCGGGCCTCTCGGCCGACGCCTTTCAGGCAGTGGAGTGGGAGCTCGGCTGGCGCCCGTCGGGCGAAATCGCCCGTCCGCTGCGCGCCCTCCGCCTTCGCACCGGGGCGGCCGGGGTTCCTGAGCTGGACCCCGCCCACCTCGCGCTCCCGAACGTCCCGTGGCTCGCGCTCTTTTCCCGGGCGGATCATCCCGGCCACGCGGACGCGCGCGGCCCGCGGGGCGTGCGCACCCTGACCTGGGATGCGAGTCTCGCGCAGCCCGAGGCGTTCTGGCAGATGCTCGAACAGTTCGTGAAGGAGTCCGACGGAGCGCGCTCAACCGGTAGCGCAGCCCGCTCAACCGGCAGCGCGTAACGCGCTCGGCCTAGAGCGCTCGGCCTAGCGCTCTCGGGCGACGACGATCTCGGGCGAGGGGTCGTTGCGTCGGACGATCGGATAGAGGGCCATCCCGGGCGCGGTACGTCCCTCGCGTGCCTCTATGAGCTGCCGCTGCAGGAACGCCTCCGTGCACTCCTCGGCTTCGACGGCGGTGCGGTTAGAGAGAGGTCCCTCTCCGCGTCCGGCCCCACGGAGCTCCAGCTCGATCTGGTCCGCGACGGGCGGAACCACCAGCCGGACGGCCTTCCGCTCGCCCGGATCGAGGCGGCCTCGATAGACCCATCCCGAGGTCCAGCGCCCCTCGCGCTCTCCGTACGTCGGGTACGCACGGAGCCGTAGTCGCGCCCAGCTGACCGGCCGATCGGTCCGATTGGTGACAACCGCGCAAATCTCCGCCTGGTCAGGAATGCCATCAAAGTGGGTCGCGTAAACCCCGCGGTAGAAGTCCAGCGTCACCGAGGGCCCGGTCGCGCACGCACAGATGAGCAGCAGCAGGAGGGGACTTTTCCGCATTCGGGGGGGGCTCCTTGTGCGTCCGCCCCCCTATCGACCGGAGGAGTCTCCTACTCAAGCGGTCCGACCTATTCGCCGGGCGCCTTGACGGAGAAGGCTTCAGAAGGGCTGAATGCGCTGCGCGGGACGAGCAGCCCGCTTTCGAAGATGCGGAGGGAGGTGGAGATGCCTGCGTATGTGATGCAGGAGATGACCTGGCCGGATGTGCGCGACGCGCTTCGAGACGCCCGCGTCGCGATCGTGCCCGTGGGGTCGCACGAGCAGCACGGCCCCCATCTGGCGCTGTCGACCGACATCGCGAGCTCCGAGGTCTTTGCGAAACGTCTGGCGGAGGAGGTGCATCCGCGCGGCCTTCTCGCTCCTCCGCTCCCGTACGGGGTATCCGTTCATCACATGCCCTTTCCGGGGACCCTCACGCTGCAACCCGAGACCTTCGAGGCGGTCCTCATGGACGTGGCGGAGAGCTTCCGAGAGCACGGGATTCGCAGGGTTTTCGTGGTCAACGGTCACGGTGGAAACCAGCACGCGCTTGGAATCGCCTCGATGAAGATGCGACGCGACCTCGGGATCCGGATGGCCTACACGCTCTGGCCGATGGTCGGCGGGCTGGCGGCTGCGGAGCACGCCAAGGGCCGGCGCGTTGGTCACGCGTGCATCTTCGAGACGTCTTTGATGATGCACCTGCGACCCGACCTCGTCCGGAAGGACCAGCTTTCGGAGGGGGAGATGCAGCCGCCGATCTACGGCGACGCGCCGATGGGGGGCATCGAGGGGTTCGCCTACTGGGATGAATTGACCGCCAACGGTGCGTTCGAGGGGGCTCCCGAAGCTCGGCCCGAAATCGGGGAGAAGATCACCCAGGCGGCGCTCCAGTCGATCGTGGCCTTCGTGAAACGTTTCGCAGACGTACCCGTGGACGAGCAGTCCGGCCCCGGGCGCTGAGACGGGCGATCCAGCACGGTCGACGCGTTTGCCGATTTCCCTAGATCGGATAACTGTAGGAAGGGAACGGTAGAGGTCGGGTCGACCCCAGGGGACGGCTGTGGAAGTCATTCGTCACGACGTTGTGTTGGTCGGCGGAGGGGGGGCCGGGCTCCGCGCGGCGATCGCTGTGGCGGAGGCCGACCCCGAGCTCACGGTCGCGTGTCTCTCCAAGGTCTACCCGATGCGCAGCCACACCGTCTCCGCCGAGGGTGGTGCAGCAGCCGTGGCACGGGAGGACGACAGTCCGGAACTGCACGCCTACGACACCGTCAGGGGTAGCGACTACCTGGCGGACCAGGATGCGGTGGAGCTCTTCGTCGAGGAAGCGCCGATCGAGCTGACGCGGCTCGAGCACTGGGGGTGTCCCTGGAGTCGGGAGGAGGACGGACGCATCGCGGTTCGGGCGTTCGGTGGGATGAGCGTAGAGCGAACGTGGTTCGCGGCCGACAAGACCGGCTTTCACATGCTCCACTCGCTCTTCCAGACGTCGCTCAAGTACGAAAACATCGTCCGTCTGGATGAGACGTTCGTGACCCGGCTGCTCGTCGAGGATGGCCGGGTTCGCGGTGTGGTTGCGCTCGATCTCCGAACGGGATCGGCACGGGCCGTACTCGGTCGGGCCGTCGTCCTCGCGACCGGGGGCGCCGGCCGGATCTTTCCGTTTACGACCAACGCCGCGATCAAGACGGGTGACGGGATGGCTCTGGCCTACCGCGCCGGGGTTCCGCTGAAGGATATGGAGTTCGTGCAGTACCATCCGACGGGTCTTCCGGGCACGGGAATCCTGATCACGGAGGCGTCCCGCGGTGAGGGGGGAGTCCTCCTCAACGCGAACGGCGAGCGGTATCTCGAACGGTACGTTCCGAACAAGATGGAGCTCGGTCCTCGCGACATGCTGGCTCGAGCGGCGATCCTCGAGTTCCAGGCGGAGCGCGGATTCAAGGGGACCTACGGCCCCTACGTCCATCTCGATCTCACGCACCTGGGCGAGGCGAAGATCGATGAGCGACTCCCCTTCGTTCGTGAGCTCGCGATCCACTACGTCGGAATCGACCCCGTGAAGGAGCCGATTCCGGTCCGTCCGGTCGTCCACTACATGATGGGCGGGATCGACACCGACGGGAACGGCGCGACGGAGCTCCCCGGGCTGTACGCCGCCGGCGAATGCGCGTCGGTATCGATCAACGGTGCGAACCGGCTCGGCTCGAACTCGCTCTCCGAGTGTCTCGTGTTCGGTGCGCGGGCGGGCCGAGCCGCGGCCGCTTTCGCGCGCGAGGTCGACGACCGAAACGAGCCAGCCGTCCCAGAGCAGGCGCGCGACGAGGAGGGCCGGATCGAGGCGCTCCGCGGAAAGAGCGGAGGGGAGCGCATCGTGGACCTGCGTCGGGAGATGACGAGCGCGATGGAACGGGGGTGCGGCGTCTTCCGCGAAGAGGACGAGGCTCGGCACACCCTCCAGACGGTCGCCCAACTCAAGGGGCGCTACACCGACCTCGGACTCGAGGACCGGAGCCGGGTGTTCAACACCGAGATAGTCAGCGCACTCGAGCTCGGCCACATGCTCGACGTCGCAGAGGCGGTGGCTCTGGCGGCCCTTGAACGCAAAGAGTCACGCGGCTCGCACACCCGGACCGACTTTCCGGCTCGCGACGACGAGAATTTCCTCAAGCACACTCTGGTCCGGTTTGCCCCCCAGGGGCCGAAGCTCGACGACAAGCCGGTCACCATCACGCGCTGGCAACCCGAGGAGCGGAAGTACTGATGGAGGAGAAGCGGACGATCCGGTTCGAGGTCCTGCGGTTCCGGCCGGAGCAGGATGAGGAGCCGGTCTGGCAGACGTACGACGTGCCGTGTCGTCCAGATTGGGTCGTGCTCGACGCAATCAACTACATCAAGGACGAGATCGACCCGACGCTCTCGCATCGCTGGTCCTGTCGGATGGGGGTATGCGGGAGCTGCGGGATGATGGTGAACGGGACCCCCAAGCTCACCTGCAGCGCCTTCGTGCGCGACTACCCGGATCCGATCCGCGTTGCCCCACTCTCGAACTTCCCGATCGTGCGGGACCTCGTCGTCGACCTGGAGAGCTTCATCGAGAAGCTCGAGCGGGTGAAGCCCTGGATCATCCGCCGTGCCGAGAAAGATCCGGCACTCGGGGAGTACCTGCAGTCCCCCGAGGATCTCTCCAACTTCAAGCAGTACAGCATGTGCATCAACTGCATGCTCTGCTACGCGGCGTGCCCGGTTCTCCTGCACGAGCCGGAGTTCCTCGGTCCCGCCGCCCTTGCGCTGGCGTTTCGCTACAACCAGGACTCGCGCGACGAAGGAGAACGGCAGCGTCTGGGCGTCCTCAACTCGCCCGAGGGCATCTGGTCCTGCTCCTACGCCAACGAGTGTTCGGAGGTGTGTCCGAAGGGGGTAGACCCAGCAGCGGCAATTCAGAAGCAGAAGCTCCTCGGCTTCTTGCAGTGGGCCCGGGTCGTCGCACCGAGGGGTGGAGCATGAGGTTCGGTCAGACTCCCGCTGCGCTGACCCGGACCGCGCCGCCGCGCCCGCCCGACGGATTCCCGCTCGCCCACCCGAGGTATCGCCAGTACGTATTGTTCACGGCAACCGGCATCTTCCTGGCCCTGGATGCCTTGATCTTGATCCGGGCAGTGGAGGCGCTCGGCGAGGGACCGGCGGCGTGGAACGCCTTCCTGGGCACGTTCCGCTCGACGCTCGGAATCGTCGTGGGCGCCGTGCTCACGGTGATCACGCTCTTTTTCGCGATGCGCTGGCTCCGAGTCGGAAGCCGAGTGCCGACCGTTCGGATCGCGTTTCTTCCCGCTCCACCCGAGCCGCTCGTCCTGCTGGCACACTTCGGGGGCTTCGCCGTGGTCACGGCGCTTGCTTTGCTCGTGCTCGGAGGGGTGATCCTGTGAGGCTCATCCACCGTCTCGAGCCGGTCTTCTGGGGGCTTTTCGGGGCGGGCGGGTTCGTCGCGGCGCTGTTCCTGCCGGCCCTCATCTTCGGTGTGGGCCTCGCGCTACCGCTCGGATGGTTCGGGGACGGTGCGACGGACTACCACCGGCTGTACAGACTCGTCTCGAATCTGGTGGGGCGCGTGATCGTGTTCGCGGTCGTGTCGCTCGTGTACTGGCACGCCGCCCACCACGTGCGCCACCTGATGCTGGAGATCGGCCTGAGTTCGATCG
>DAOUZG010000078.1 GCA_030665705.1 Deltaproteobacteria bacterium
TGGCGAGCCGGGCAATGGCGGAGACCGGTCGGTACGACGCGGTCATAACTCTCGGGGCCGTGATTCGCGGCGCGACCCCCCACTTCGATTACGTGTGCCGGGGGGTCACCGATGGGGTGCGGCAGGTGGCGCTCGAGACGCGGCTGCCCGTGGTGTTCGGGGTCTTGACGACGAACACGGTGGAGGAGGCGCTGGATCGGGCTGCGGCACCCGGCGAGCCGGGAACGAACAAGGGTGCGGAGGCGGCGGAGACGGCGGTCGAGATGACCAACGCGCTGCGCGCCGTCCAGAAGGGCGGATGACGTGACTGCGCGGGGACCCCGACGTCAGGCTCGTGAGGCGGCGCTCCAGATCCTGTACGCCGCCGAGGTTTCGCAGAAGCTGGAGCCCGATGTGGTCGAGCAGGTCTACCGGGAGATCATAGACGAGTTCAGCCTGCCGGCGCGGTGCCGGGAGCGGGCCCGGGAGCTGGCGGTCGGGGTGGGGCTCAACCTGAAGCGCATCGACGAGCGGATTTCCGCGGCCAGCACGCGGTGGAAGCTTCACCGCATCGCGTCGGTGGACCGCAGTATCCTCCGGATCGCCACCTACGAACTCTTGTTCGACCCGGAGACCCCGACAGAGGTGATCATCGACGAGGCGCTCGAGATCGCGCGCCGGTTCGCCGGCGACGCGTCCCCCGCCTTTGTAAACGGTGTCCTTGACGTAATCGCGCGCCACCGGGAGACATCCGAGGAGTGAAGCGCCTCGATGTGGATCTCTTCGCAGGCCCGGTGCAAAGAGCACCCGGGGACGCCCTGCTGCTGCTGCTCCCCGAGGAGGAACGTCCACTCCGGGGCGATGCCGGGATCGTGGACTGGCGGCTCGCTGGGAAGATCTCGAAGCTGCTGAGTTCGGGGTTCTGCTCCGGGCAGTTCGGGGAGGCGACGCTCATGCCGGCCGACGCGCGCCTGGCGGCGGGTCGGGTCCTCCTGGTCGGGGTGGGTCCGCTCCGCGCTCTCCACGGTCGAGGCCTCGAGCGGGCGCTTACCCTTGCGGGGGCCAAACTGCTCGGGATGCGGGCCCGAACGGGGGTTCTGGCACTCCCGGAAGGGCTCGACCTCGGGGGGGAGGCTGGGGCGCTTCTGGTCGGACTCGGCCGGGCCGTGGCCATCGCGCAGGGCGGCGCCCGGCTGGGAGTGGTCGTGCCCGAGTCGATTCAGCGGGGCCGGGCGCTCCGGCGAGCCTGGCCCAAGGTCGTCACCGAGCTCCATGCCCTGGGGGTGGATGCCCGTCTCGAGAACCGCGAGTCGCGGGAAGCGGGGGGCAGGCTGCGGCCCCCGATCGAGGTCGCGCGGTAAGGTCGGTCTCGGCCCCCTCCGATGTAGATAGCGAGTCGGACTACGCAGGAGTTGGAGGGAGCGTAAGGGTCGTGCCGCTCGTCGGTGAGATCGCAGGAATCAGCCTCTCGGAGCTGCTCCAGGTTGCCGCCCTCTCGGGGGAGCGGAGCCTGCTCGAGATCCGCTCGGGGGCGACGACTGCCTGGATCGGATTCGAGGCGGGGGCGATCGTTCGGGTGGCGCGTTCCGATCGCGATCCGGCAGGCTCCAAGCCGGCCGGCGCCACCCGTCCTGCGTCACCCCCAGCGCCGGGATCCGAGGCGGGCGAGAGCGGGGAGGACACGTCCCTCGCCGACGCAGAGGCCGAGCTGCTCGAGCTGGTCGGCTGGTCAGAGGGGAGGTTCGCGCTGCGCTGCAGCAGCTCGCCGATGGCCTGGCCTGGCCCCCAGGGCCTCGTCCTTCCCGTCCCTCTGCGGCCCGAGAGCATCGCTCTCGAGGCGGCCCGCCGGGCCGACGAGCAGAGGCGGACAGCCACCCCCGCCGAACCCATCCGTGGGGGCGGGGGTGAGGCGGTTCCGGCCGCCACGCAGCGCCCCGCCGCGGTGATCATCGTCGACCCGGAGCTGTCGTTGATCGAAGCGCTGAAACAGGGACTCTCCGGATCGGGCCTCCGTATCCACGTCTTCCCCCGTTCGGAGGAGGCGTGGTTTCGGATTCAGCAGTACCTGAGTCGGGGAGCCGTCCCGGCTCTCATTCTGGGTGCCGAGGTGCGCGACCCGGTGGAGCCCGGTTACCGCCCCGGGTGGCGCCGCTTCGCGGGCCGACTTCGCCGGATTGCTCCGGGCGCACCCGTTGTGCTCCTCAGCCCCGAGGAGGCTCCCGCCTCGCCTGCACTCCATGCGGTGGTGCGACGACCCCCGCGACTCCACCGGACATCGGAGCAGATCAGTCAACTCGTGGGGACAATAGAGCGCGTGCTGGGCCTCGGCGCGTAAAGCCGGCCTCGCGAGCGGCCGATAACTTGGCCGACGGGGGTGGATCTTGATCGCTCGTTGCCCCGAGTGTCACGCCTGCTACCGCATCGCGCGGGACAAGATCGGTTCGCGCGGTGCCCGGCTGCGCTGTACGCGGTGTGGCAGCGTGTTTCGCGTCGTCGCCCCCGCGCAGGAGAACGCATCGCCTGCCCGAGGATCGGCACCGGAGACCTCGGGGCCCGTGGGGCGCGCGCTCGTCGTGGAGCCCGACGAGTCGGTGGCGAACCGCATCCTCGCCTACCTCGAGCGGTGGTGCCTCCAGGCAACTCGCATCACCGACGGAGGAGACGCGCTGCTACGCATCTTCCGGTTTCCTCCCGACCTCGTTGTCGTCGGGGGACATCTTCCCGGAGTTGCGGGGCCCTCCCTCACGGAGATCGTGCGCCGGGTTCCCAGCCTCGGAACTGTGCGGATCGTTCGCGTCACGTCCATCGACGAGCCAGCCGGCGCCCCCGAGTTCGAGGCCGACGTTACGCTCGAGCCCGGTGACCTGCCCGAAGCTCTGGGAGAAGCGCTCAAGCGGCTAGGAATCGGGAAGGCGCCGGAGGCCCGCACGAGGCGAGCCGATCCGCGCCCGGCGGTGTGTCCGGAGCCGCAGGCGGAGCGCGCGCCCGAGCGAGCGAGTGTGACGTCCCCGACACCCTCGGCGAGTGCGGTACCCGCCGCGCCCACGCCCCGGAAAGAAGAGGACGATGGCGATCCCCGCGTGGTCGATGCGAAGCGGCTCGCCCGGATCATCGTCTCCGATATCGTCCTTTACAACGAGGAACGGTTCGACCGTGGCGTGCGCACGGGCAACCTTGCCGAGGCCCTCGACAAGGAGCTCCAGGAAGGGCGGCGGCTGTTTCAAGCGCGCGTCCCCGAAGAGATCCGGCAGCAGCGCGACTTCCTCGTCGAGGAGCTGGATCGCGTGGCCCAAAAGCGTCAGAGCAGCTCGTAGTGGCTTAGCCCCTCTTCCGGGCGTGCGCTTAGCAGCGTTTTCCTCCCCGCTCTATACTCCGGGCCCGTGAGCATTCTGATCATCGGTGGGGGGGACATCGGCTCGATTCTGGCCGAACGTCTCGCCGCTGAAAACAAGGACGTCGTCGTCGTGGAGGCCGGCGAGCAACGGGTTCGCGACCTGCGCGAGCGGATGGACGTCAAGGTGATTCAGGGCAGCGGCTCGAGCCCCTCGGTCCTCCGTAACGCGGGCCTCGACGAAGCGGAGATGCTGGTCGCGGTCACCGACTCCGACGAGGTGAATCTCATCTCGTGTGTGGTGGCTTCAAAGGAGGGAGTGGTCCCGACGAAGATCGCGCGCGTTCGCGATCCCGATCTGGCTGAGGCGATCTCGCGGATCCTCGGGGAGGATGAACTCGATCTGAGCATCAACCCCGAAGAAGAGGCGGCGCACGCCGTCATCAAGATCCTTCGGGTTGCGGGGGCCGTCAGCGTGCACGAGTTCGCAGACGGCAAAGTGCAGGTCGTTGCGTTCTCCCTCGACCAGCCGTGCGAGGCCGAAGGCCTGGTTCTGGCCGAGCTCAAGCGCCAACCCGAGCTCAATGTGAACATCGTGGCGATCTCGCGGGGGGGGAAGCTCCTGATCCCGGGTGGGCGCACAACGCTCGAGCGCGGGGACCTGATCTACGCGGCAGGCCGCCCGGAGAACCTGAACGCGTTTGCGGCTTTCCTGGGGAAGGGCGGAGCCCAGGCGCGTCGGATCGTCGTGAGCGGTGGAGGGAACGTTGCCTACTACCTGGCCCGCAGGCTCGAGCCAGAGGAGGTCTCGATCAAGATCATCGAGCCGAACACAGACCGGTGTAAATTCTTGGTGGAGCGACTCAACCGAAGCGTGGTGATCCAGGGGCACGGGACCGACCCGGGGCTTCTGGCGGAAGAGAACGTGGGGAACGCCGACGCTTTTCTGGGGCTGACGCGCGACGAAGAGGACAACATTCTGGCCGCATTGCTCGCCAAGCGGGCCGGGGCCTCGAAGGTCGTCGCGATGGTGAACAAGCTCTCCTACGTCTCGCTCGTCTCTGCAATCGGGGTAGATGCGGTCGTCAGCCCCAGCCTCGCCGCGGTCTCGACGATCCTCCACTTTATCCGCAAGGGCAAGGTCGTGTCCGTGACGACCGTCGGGGAGGAGGCGGCCGAGGCGCTCGAAGTCGTCGCGCTCGAGACATCCGAACTCGTCGACAAGCCTCTTCGCGAGATCGACTTCGACGACGCCATTGTGGGAGCCATCGTTCGCGGGGAGGAAGTCATCATCCCCGGCGGCGACGACGTGATCGAGGTCGGAGACCACGTGATCATCTTCGCGCTCCGAAGCGCCATCGCGAAGCTGGAGCGACAGATGATGGTCAAAGTGCAGTACTTCTAGGCGCACGCGTCGATGCGGCGGAGGCGCTGGTTTGCCGTGGTGGGAGGGCTCTGGGCGCTGAGCTGTGGGTACCAGTTCGTCACCGCCGGGCCGGCACTCGAGTCGATCGAGGTTCGCCCCCTCGAGAACCGTTCGACCGAGCCCGGCCTGGAGCGGATTCTCGCCGAAGCGCTCGTCGAGGAGTTCAACCGGCGTGGTCGGCTTCGCCCGATCTACGGCGTCGCCCCCGGCCGGCCCAACCTCTCCCTCTCGGGCGTGATCGAGGACGTGGACGTTCGGCCGAGCGCCTTCTCCCCCAGTGGGCTCGCCCTCGAGTTCGAGATCCTCGTGGAGTTGGCTCTCGACCTCTCGAGCGGAGCCGACGGGAACCGGTTGTGGAAGGGGCAGCGGATGCAGCTCATCGAGCGGTTCCTGGGCAGCGCGGAGCCCGGTGTTCACTTGAGCAACAAGGAAGAAGCCTTCCAGCGGATCGGCGCGGAGCTAGCCGGTCGGGTGCACGATGCCCTCCTCCAATCGTTCTGACGCGATCGAGGACGCACCGGTCGTTCTCTTGGTCGGCGAGGGACAGGCGTTGCGCGATGCGACCCTTGCTGAGGTCCGGGAGCGGGTGCTGGGGGAGGGTCCCGCGGACTTCAACGAGGATCGCTTCGACTTCGCCGCCGGCGCCGACGCCGCGGAGGTGCTTGCCGCGGCGCGGACCGTGCCGGTCCTGGCGCCCCGGCGGCTCGTCCGTGTCCGGGGCCTCGGGGACCGACGGGCCTCTCGCTTTCTCGAGGAGGTCTTGCCCGACTATCTCGAGGCGCCCGTTGCGACGACCTGCCTGCTCCTAGAGGCGGGCCGCGTCGATCGGCGTCAGCGTTGGGTCAAGCTCGTCGAGGCACGCGGAGCGGTTCGGAGCTGCGCGCCTCCCTCTCGCCCCGCCGAGCTTCGGGGCTGGATCGAGGGCCGCATCCGCGAGGAGGGGAAGGGGCCCGAGCGCGGCACCGCAGCAGCGTTGCTGGAGCAGATCGGGGCCGACCCCGATCGGCTCTCGTCCGAAATCCGCAAACTCGTCCTGTACGCGGGGGCGCGGACGAAGGTGACACCGGAGGATGTGGCGCGGGTCAGCGGAAGCGACCGTCCCCGCGCGATCTTCGAGCTGACCGATGCCATTGGGAGCCGGGATCGGGTCCGGGCGCTCCGGGTGCTCCACCGGCTCCTCAGCCAGGGGGAGCCGCCCCTTGCTGTGCTGGCCGGTCTGGCAAACCATCTGCGACGGATGCTTCGGGCGCGAGAGTGCGATCCGCTGGAGCCCGGGACGGTGCAGCGCACCCTCGGGGTGCATCCCTTTGCGGCCCAGAAACTGGTGGAACAGGTGCGCCGGCTCGACCGGGAGCGGCTCCGGTTCACACTCGATGCGGTCGCCCGAACGGACCGTGCGCTCAAGGGAGCTGCGCCCCTAAGGCCGGAGCGCGCCATGGAACGGCTGGTTCTTGCGATCAGCCGGTAAAAGGGTGTCGTCAGCTCGGGCGGTGGACGATGCGGTGGAGCCTGGAGATCGTGCGCGAGACGGTCTTGGCGTGAAAGACCCCCTTAGAGCCGGCCTGTCGGAGCAGGCGCTCGGCCTCCCGGAACTGCTGGACCGCGTCCTCTTTCCCGGCGACCGCGCTCGCCTGGACCCGGCGGACGGCCTTGCGGACGCGGGTCTTCCAGGCCTTGTTCCGCTCCCTGCGCTTGAGCGACTGTCGGTAGCGCTTCTCTGCCGAACGGTGCTGTGCCATGGACGACTCCCGAGAGTCGGCTAGATACCCCGGCGAGGACCGGGTGTCAACGGAGGGCGTCGAGGGGGTCGCGCGCTCTGCGGGTGTTGTGGGCGGAGCCACGCTCGCAAGCCGGGTCCTCGGCCTGGCCCGGGACGTCGTGCTCGCAAACACCTTCCTCCCGGGAGCGACCGACGCCTTCTTCGTCGCGTTCATGATCCCGAACCTCTTTCGCCGCCTGGTTGCGGAGGGGTCGCTCACGGTCTCGTTCGTTCCCGTCTTCACGGACTGGCTCCGGGGCTCGAGGGACGAGGCGAGACGCGTCTTCGAGGCCACCTGGACGCTCGCGGCGCTCGTGGGGCTCGTGATTGTGGGGCTCGGGATGCTGTTTGCGGACCCCCTCGTGAGCCTGTTTGCCCCCGGCTTTGCACTCGAGCCGGGGAAGCACGAGCTGTGCGTCCGACTGCTCCGGCTCTGCTTTCCGTACATCCTGCTGCTCATCGTGGTTGCGGTCGCCATGGGTGCACTGAATGCCCTCGGGCACTTCTTGATGCCCGCACTGGCGCCGGTCCTGCTCAATCTCTCGCTCATCGGGGGGGCCGTCGTCGGCTGGGCCCTCTTCGAGCCTCCGATCCTGGCGCTCGGCGGAGCCGTCGTGGTCGCGGGAGTGCTCCAGGTGGTGCTTCAGGTGCCTCCGCTGCGGGCGCGTGGCTTCAGGCTGAAGCTGCGACTCGCACCCGGCCACCCGGCGGTCCGTCGACTCGTGGGGTTGATGGGGCCCGCGATGCTCGGGGCCTCCATCTTTCAGCTGAACATGCTCGTGTCGCGTTTCCTCTCGTCCTTCCTCGGAGACGGGGCCGTCTCGTACCTCTACTACGCCGACCGTCTGCTCGAGTTCCCGCTCGGCGTCTTCGTGTTCGCGCTCGGTACGGCGAGCCTCCCCGCCTTCTCGAGACTCGCGAAGGGGGGTGACCACGAGGGGCTGCGTGCGGCGTTCTCCGGGACCCTGGGGCTCGCGCTCGCGCTGAGCCTTCCTTCGACGGTCGGACTGATCCTCCTTCGCGAAGAGATCTTCCGGGTTCTGTTCGGCTGGAACCCGCAGATCTTCGGCGACGAGGCGATGCGCGGATGCGCTTACGCCCTTCTACTTTATGCGCTCGGTCTCGTGCCGATTACGGTGTCTCGAATCTGTGTGGGTCTCTGCTTCGCACACGAGAACGCTCGCTCCCCGGCGCGCGGCGCCGTTGTGGCGTTTGTGGTCCACCTCGTCGCGGCGCTGGCCCTGATCGGGCCGCTCCCCGAAGGCCAGCTCCCCGCCGCCCTCCTCGACTTCCAGCACGGGCTCGTGCTCGCCGATCTCGGTTATGCGGGGCTCGCCGCAGCGGCGTCGATCGCCGCGGTCGCCAACGCGCTCTACCTGCTCGCGGTCGTCCAGCGGCGCTACGGGCCCCTTCTCGGTCGGGAGGAGGCGATGGGGGTGCTCCGGCTGGTCGT
>DAOUZG010000225.1 GCA_030665705.1 Deltaproteobacteria bacterium
AGCTGCTCCAGATCGCCTGCCCCTCCGAGTGCCCCGAGGGCGCGTTCGAGCTCCTGGCGGAGTGCATCGTGGAAGCCCGACCAGAACAGATCGAACAGACGATCGTAGGCCGGGATGTCGTCCGAGCGCTTGACCATCGTCGTTCGCAGCGCGTCCTTGAACAGCGCCCGATCATCGAGGCTGAGCTCGTCGAGGGCCCGGAACGCGTCGATCGCCTCGGCCACCGACACGCGAACCCCCGACTTGCGAAGCAGGTTCGTGAACTCGACGACCCTGTTCTGCATCGCGCCGCTAGTGGAGCGCGCTCTTCTTGGCAGCTGGGGCGCTCGGCGGGGCCGGCTTCTCGGCCTTCGCCTGAGCGCTCTTCTCCCGCAGCATCCGTCCGAGCTCGGTTGAAGCCTTCTCGATGTCCCTCTCGTACTTGAGGATGACGCTCAGCGTCTCCTGAACGAGCTGGTCTTCGAGCGACGCGACGTTGAGCGCCATCAGGGCCCGCGCCCAGTCGAGCGTCTCGCTGATCGAGGGGGCTTTCTTCAGATCGAGCTTGCGAACGCGCTGGATCACCTGCACCACCTCCTGGGCGAGGCGCTTGTCGACCCCCTCGACTTTGATGTTCAGGATGGCGACTTCCTGCTCCTCGCTCGGGAAGTCGATGTAGAGGTGGAGACACCGGCGCTTCAGGGCATCGCTCATCTCCCGGGAGTCGTTCGAGGTCAGGAAAACGACCGGGATCTGCTTGGCCTGAAGCGTCCCGATTTCGGGAACGCTCACGGTGTAGTCGGAAAGCACCTCGAGCAGGAACGCCTCGAACTCCGGGTCGGACTTGTCCACCTCGTCCACGAGCAGGACGACGGGGTGGTCGGCGGTGATGGCCCGAAGCAGCGGCCGGGGCACGATGAACTTCTCGCTGAAGAAGATGTCGTCCTGTCGGGCGATCCGTTCAGAGGCATCCCGCAGGGTGCGCGCGCCGGCGAGGATCTCGCCGATCTTGTCACGGAGCATCTGGGTGTAGAGAAGCTGCTTGGAGTATTCCCACTCGTACAGCGCCTTGGCCTCGTCCAGCCCCTCGTAGCACTGCAGCCGAATAAGGGAATACCCGAGAGCCCCCGCCACGACCTTGGAGAGCTCG
Source organism: Deltaproteobacteria bacterium (assembly GCA_030665705.1). GTDB lineage: Bacteria > Myxococcota_A > UBA9160 > SZUA-336 > SZUA-336 > DAOUZG01. The sequence continues at coordinate 1,130 of DAOUZG010000225.1, forward strand.
GTCTTTCCAACGCCCGCTGGCCCCTCGACGAGGACCGGCTTCTCGAGCTGAGTCGCCAGGTAGACCACCGTGGCAACGTTCCGAGTGCAGATGTACCCCTCGCCTCGCAGCCGCTTCTGGACCTCATCCACCGATTCGAACACGCTCTCTCCTACACGCCGCTAGGGCGCCGCCGCCGCCACCGAACCGGATCTCCGTCGGCCCCCCTCGACCTCCTGCAGATGGGCGAGAAGGTCTTCGAGCCAATCCTGCCGCATCCTTTGGTAGCGGAGTCCGTAGTCCACGATCATCCGCCGGTAGGGGTCGGCGTTCTTCTTCTCCATGCCCTCGAGGAGGTCCTCGAGGTCGGCGACGCACCGCCGAACCTCCTCTCTCTTCCGCTCGGCCTGGGTGCGGATCGCCGCCGGACGCAGGTACCGAAAGAAACCGCAACGCTGGAGAAACTCGTACTTCCAGAAGAAGTCGAAACGTCCCGCGTTTTCGGCCTCCTCCTCACCACAAAGCCACCGCAGGAAGGCCGCCTCGCCCTCCGGGGTCACCCGATAGAGGTGCTTCGCGGGGCTTCGCCGCTGCTGTACCACACGCTTCTTGATCCATCCCCGCGCCTCGAGCTTGCCGAGCGCCGGGTAGAGCTGTCCGTCGTTGATCCCGAACTCCTCCGAGAAGTTCTCGAGGAGATACTTCTTGATCGAGTACCCGTGGGCGGGTGTCTCCATCAGGACGCCTAGGATCGTGTAGTCCACCGACATCGTTAGCTCATCAAGTTCAGGATGTGCCCGAGCTTGTCGCGCTTCGCTCGCAGGTAATCGAGGTTCTTGTCGTTGGGACGGATCTCTAGCGGCACGCGCTCGACAATTGTGAGCCCGTAGCCCTCGAGCCCCGCGCGCTTGGCGGGGTTGTTGGTCATCAGACGCATCTTCCCGACACCGAGATTGACCAGGATCTGCGCCCCGACCCCGTAGTCGCGCAGGTCCGCGGCAAAGCCCAGTCGCTCGTTGGCCTGAACGGTGTCGAGGCCTTCCTTGTCCTGTAGCGCGTAGGCCTTGATCTTGTTGGCGATCCCGATGCCTCGCCCCTCCTGCCGCATGTAGAGCAGCACGCCTCGCCCCTCGGCCTGGATCATCCCGAGAGCCGCGCGGAGCTGATCGCCGCAGTCGCAGCGGGACGACCCGAAGATATCCCCGGTCAGGCACTCGCTGTGCACGCGCACCAGCGTCGGGAGATCGGGCTGGATCTCCCCCTTTACGAACGCCACGTGGTCCACGTAGTCGATGGCGTTCTTGAAGACGACGGCCTGGAACTCGCCGTAGATCGACGGAACGTCCGCCTCTGCCGCGCGGTAGACCAGGCTCTCGGTGCGGAGCCGGTACTGGATGAGGTCCGCGATCGTCAGGATCCGAAGTCCGTGCTGCTCGGCAAAGGCCTCCAGGTCCGGCATGCGGGCCATGGTCCCGTCGTCGTTCATGATCTCGCAGACCACTCCAGCGGGCCGGGCTCCCGCGAGTCGGGCCAGGTCGGCCGCCCCCTCCGTCTGACCCGTGCGGCGGAGCACCCCTCCCGTCCTGGCCACGAGCGGGAAGACGTGCCCGGGGCGCGCGAGGTCCGAGGGGCGCGTGTTCGGGTCGATCGCGACCTCGATCGTCCGCGCCCGGTCGGCCGCCGAGATCCCGGTGGTCACGCCCTGGCGCGCCTCGATCGAGACCGTGAAGGCGGTGCCGAACGGCGTCGTGTTCTGCGCGTCGGGCACCATCATCGGGAGATCGAGCTCCTGTGCCCGCTCCTCCGTCAGGGAAAGGCAGATGAGCCCCCGCCCGTACTTGGCCATGAAGTTGATTGCCTCGGGGGTGATCTTCTCCGCCAGAAGACAGAGGTCCCCCTCGTTTTCCCGGTCCTCGTCGTCGACCAGGATGATCATCTTGCCCGCCCGGAGATCCGCGACGGCGGCCTCCACGCGTGAAAGAAGCTCGTCCGGATGCTCCTCGGAGGGCCAGGCTCGAGATGAGAACCCATCCGCTTTCGGGGCTCTGTCCACGTAACTCCTCCCGCGTTCCCCGTGGTCTGCTCGACCTCCTACCTAAAGGGTAGGTAGGCAGGCGGCACCGTACCGGACCGCGACTTTCGTGTCAAACGGCGACAGGGCCGCGCAAGGCAGCGGAAAAGCTGGGGGCGGGACGACCCCCGGCCGAGCAGGGGCTAGCCCTCCGAGTCCTCGGGCTTGGGTGGATGCAGGTGGACGAGAATCCCCTTCATGAATTCGTCCGCGCTGATCCCGAATGTAGAGCTGAATTCGTGGCGGCGATCGATGCTGTGGTAGACGCGCTCCAGCAGAGCCTGGAACGTCTCGACCACCCCCTCCCCCCGTACGGCGACGGCGGGGATCGTCGGGATTCCGGTCCCCTTCCAGGCCTCCCTGATTTCAGACATCGGCTTGATATCCGAGAGGTCCCGCTTATTGAACTGAACGACGCGGGGCAGCTGCTCCGAATCGAGCCCGTTGGCGCGCAGGGTCGTCTCCAAGTCCCGGTAAGAATAGGCGTTGGCC
>DAOUZG010000234.1 GCA_030665705.1 Deltaproteobacteria bacterium
CCGGACGGCGCGCGACTCCGTGCGCGCCTCTCCGCTTGCCCCGTGGCGCTCCGGTGTGCTTCGCTTCGGGCCGCAGTGCGTGACATCGTGGTGGTCGGGAGCCTCAACGTGGACGTGTCCGTCCGGGCCGAGCACCTGCCCCTGCCCGGTGAGACGGTCCGTGCCGAGGCCCTCGAGATCGGCCCCGGCGGCAAGGGAGGCAATCAGGCCATCGCGGCGGCCCGCCTCGGCGGCCGCGTCCACATGGTCGGCCGAGTCGGGGAAGACGCGTTCGCGGAGATACCCTGGGCGGCCCTCGAGGAGGCGGGGGTCGACACGGCGTTTGTCCACGCGCTCCCCGGAGCGCACACCGGCACGGCACTCATCGTCGTGGACGAGGCGACGGGCCAAAACGCCATCGCCGTCGCGGGAGGCGCCAACCGACAGCTCGCACCGGAGGCTGCGGTGGACGCGGTGGCGGCGTTCCGCGCCTCGGGCGTGCTCCTCGTTCAGCTCGAGGCTCCGCTCGAGACGGTCGAGGCGGCCCTCGACCTCGCTCAGGAGACGGAGGTCCGCACCGTTCTGGACCCCGCACCCGCGAGGGAGCTTCCCGATGGGCTGCTCCGGAAGGTCAGCATCCTCACGCCGAACGAGACCGAGGCGGAGGCACTCACCGGTATCCGGGTTCACGACGTCGAGTCGGCAGCGGCGGCAGGGTCGGCTCTGCGTGACCGGACACTGGGGGACGTGATCGTGACGCTCGGTGAGCTGGGCTGCGTATGGGTATTTTCGAGCGGCTTCGAGCGCGTACCTGCATCTCGTGTTCGGGCGCTCGACACGACGGGAGCGGGGGACGCCTTTAACGGGGGGCTTGCTGCGGCCCTTGCCCGCGGGGAATCCCTCGGAGGGGCGATTCGTTTCGCAGCCCGTGCGGGTGCCGCAGCGACGCTTCGCAGAGGCGCGGCGCGGGCAATGCCGACCCTAGAGGCGCTGGCGTCGGTGCCCCCGGAGCCCTAGGCGCCCCCGAAGGCGGGCTGTGCCCGCCGCTAGGCCGGAAAGTCCTGCTCGCCGATAACCCGGAAAGACCTGAATTAAGATCTGACTGAGCGCAGTGTGTTCTTCAGTTCGGCTTCGGAGCAGGGGGTCCGAAGGATGCGGGAGACCCCGCAGTCGAGCGCTCGGAGGACGCTCTCTTGGGTCGGCTCCTCCAGGCAGACAACGGTCGGGACCTGCCAGGTGGCGTCTGCAATCCGGAGTTCCCGGCATCGATCAAACGCAGACTCCCCACCCAGCAAGACGCAGTCCGCGGAGGCACAGGTCCTCAGGAACGCTGGATCCTCTGGATCCACGGCTTCAATTTCCCCCTTCGCATCGGTCACCACCTTCTCGACGAGCTTCTGGGTTTCGTCGTCGAGCGCTCCCAGCAGCACCCGCCCGGGTCCGCTCTTCTTCCGAACCCCCGTTCCGGCAAGCTCGAGCAGCGCGGGCGGGACGCGCACCTGCAGGGTGAAGGTGGTTCCATCGGTGTTGGCGACGGCCGCCTCTCCGACGACGAACTCCCCCTCGGGGAAGCTCCGATCTCCCGGGTCATCGGTTCGCCACCAGGGTTCCGCCTGCCCGGTGAGGTCGGAGCGGAGATTCTCGCGAAGAGCCTGATCGATGACTCCGCTCACCGAGCCGAGGATCTCGCCGACGGCCTCGAGATCTTCGGCGGAGATCTCTTCCTCCTTCTTGTCGGGGCTGTCCTCTCCCCCCATCCGTCGCGCGATCGCCACGACCTCGGGCAGGGGCGAGCTGACGGTCAGGGTGACCTCCGAGTCCTTCCCCAACACCACCACGATCGGGAGAACGGCTAGCGCTCCCTCGGGAGTCTCCGAGCTGCTGGAGATTGACACCTCGCCCGATGTGAGCTCAACGCCCGCGAGGGTGGAGACCTGAGAGGCACAACCGTCGAAGACGGCTTCGAACAGGGGATTCGACTCGCTCACTGGGCTCCGGGCGGCGCCTGCGCGCGGAGGACCACGATGTCCACACGCCGGTTCAGGCGCTGCCCCTCCTCGGTTCTGTTCGATACGAGCGGCCGCTGGTCACCAAAACCTGAGGCCGAGAGTTGATGACGGCTGATCCCCCCCCCTTCTAACCCGATCACCACCTCGACCGCACGCACGGCGGAGAGGTGCCAGTTGGTGGAGAGGGAGCCTCCGGCGATCGGCCTGTTGTCGGTATGTCCCTCCACCCGGATGTGGTTCGGGAGGTCGCGGAGTACGCTCGCGATCTGCTGGATCGCCTGACGGCCCGCATCCGGAAGCCTCGTCCCGCCCGTCTCGAAGAAGAGGGCGTCCACAAGCGTGATCACCAGCCCCCTCTCGGTCTGACGGACCGTGATCCCCTCTCCCATTCCTTTGGGGAGCGAGAGCTTGTCGATGCGAGAAGCGGCATGGGCCAGCGCCGCTGCGCCGCCTTTCGTGACCAGGGCCCGGCCGTCCTCTCCGAGTTGAACGACGCTTCCGGGCTCCGCGTCGAGGAGACTGGGCCTCCCGAACTCGAGCACGCCCTCGCCGAAAGACTCGCGGATCGAGTGGACCAACTTCTGGGCCTTGACGGCATCGACCACGGAGATGGCGTACAGGGTGGTGAAGAAGGCGAAGAGCAACGTGATGAAGTCGGCGTAGGAGATGAGCCACCGCTCGCGATTCCCCGGGGTGTCCCTGCCCGGCCTCCGTGCCACCTTCGGGCCTCCGCTACGCGTCCTGATCCAGGAAGGTGCGAAGCTGCTTCTCCAGAATCTGCGGGTTCGTCCCTTCCTGTATGCAGCAGATGGCCTCGAGGATCATCTCCTTTCGGAGCGAGTCGTGTCGGATCTTCATCCTCAGCTTGCTCGCGAACGGGAGAAACACGAGGTTGGCCGATGCAACGCCGTAGACCGTCGCGACGAACGCGACGGCGATCCCTGCACCGAGCTTGCTCGGATCGGACAGATTCTCCATGACGTGGATGAGCCCGAGAACCGCCCCCAAGATCCCGAGCGTCGGTGCGTACCCGCCGGCCGCATCGAACATCCGGGGGCCGCACTCTTGGTAGTCTTCCTCGTTTTCGATCACCTGACTCAGGACGTTCCTCAACGTCGACGTATCGACACCGTCGACCAGCGTGAGCAGTGCCTGGCGTAGGAATCGATCGCGCGCCCGGTCGGCGTCCTCCTCGAGCGCCAGGAGCCCCTCCTTCCGAGACTTTCGCGCGAGGTCGATCAGATGCGGGATCATCGGCTCGAGCGGCTCCATGGCACCGGCGAAGATGAGCTTCGATTGACGCAGGGCGCGGCGAAGGTCCTGAAGTGGAAACTGCGTGATGACCGCACCGGCCGTGCCGCCCAGCACGATGATCGCCGCTGTCGGCTGGAGGATGGAGGTGACATGCCCTCCCTCCAGCGTCTGTCCAAGGACGATACAGGTCGCCCCGACGACAAGACCGATAATCGTGAGAACGTCCACGCGAAGACCTCGAGTCGTGTGGAATATCGGATCCGCGCGTCACACCCTTGATCAAACCGATCCGCGCGCGCCGCTGCGGGCCCGTTA
>DAOUZG010000295.1 GCA_030665705.1 Deltaproteobacteria bacterium
TCTCCCACCTCCTCGTACCACGGGTGATCGAGCAGGAACTGCTGCCGTCCGGTCAGTGTGGGCCAGCACTCCTTGTCCTCGACGAACCGCGCATGCGGGTAGAGCGTCTGCCCCGGTTTAAAGTCCGTCCCGAGCGCGTACATGGCATCGGGCCGGCCGCTGGATTCGACGACGGGGAGGAGGCCGGTCTTCTTCGCTTCGGCAAAGGGCTTCCCTCCCGTTGTTTGCGTGTTCTCGAGCACGAACTCGAGAGCGGCGCGCGCGTTCGACTCGTGGAACTTCCCGTCGTCGCTCCACTCCTCGTAGATCCGGGAGAGATCGACGGAGTCCTCGACCCCGACCGAGTCGCGGACCTTGGTCACCCCACGGGCCCGGGCGCGCTCCTGGATCTTCCGGGCGAGCAGACCGAACATCTCCCACTCCGGCTTCGACTCGCCGAGCGGATCGACCGCCTTCTCACACAGCATGATGTAGGGGACATACACCTGTGAATACTTGATCGAGTCGCGCTCGTAATAGCCTGCGGCAGGAAGGATGTAGTCGGCGTGTAGACCCGACGTACTCACTTTGAAGTTTACGTCCACCACCATGTCGAGCTTGGGCCAGAGATTCTCGAGTGCGATCTGGGGCGCGGGCCAGCGGCGCAGAGGATTGGGCCCCGTGAAGATGAAGACCTTGGGATCGATCCCGGGCAGAGGACGGATCGGGATCCAGCCCTTCTCGACCGCCTCCTTCATGTACTCCGACGTCGGCCTCGGAACAGCAGGATCCTGGAAATCGGGGCGGTCCCAGACCTTGTTGTAGCCCGCATGCACGTAAAGCCAGGGCATGAGGGGAGTGTCGCCGGAGCGGGCCTTCATCTCCTGCATGAAATCCTCGAACTCGCGCCAGCCCATCGTGCCCCAGACGACGCGCCACAGGAGACGGAGACGAAGCGCGAGCGGGATCGTTCCACCGCGGTACGCCAGCCGTTCGAATCCCTCCATACGCCACCACGCTGCAATGCGCAGGCCAGCCCCGCTCTTCCCCTGGTTTCCGGTCAGCGCCATGAGGAGGATCTTGGTCCGCTGGAAAAGATCGCTGTGGTAGTGCTTACACGCTCCCCACGAGGAAAAGATCATCGCGCGAGGCGCCGCGGCGAGCTCGCGCGCAATCCTCCGGATCGTCTCTGGACCCACACCCGTGATCCGGGCCGCCTGCTCCGGCGTGTAGCTCTCGTTCACGTGCCTTCGCAGATCCTCGATCATCGGGCGAACGTGAACCGTCTTTCCATCGACGAGCTTGACGGGCCAGCGCCCGCTCAGCGCGGGCTTCAGCACGCCGAGTGCCAGCGACCGTCCTCCTTCGCCCTGACACCCGGGGACCGCGGCGAGCTTGTCCTGCGCCTCGTCCCAGTAGTAGAAGAAATCGTCCTTTCCTCCGCGGCGCAGGTCCGACTCCCGCAGATACCGACCCGTGTCCTCCCGGACGAGGATCGGGAGATCCGTCTGCTCCCGGATGTACTCCTCGTCGTGGAGTCCCTCGGACAGAATCACCTGCGCCATGGCGAGACCGAGAGCTGCGTCGGTCCCCATCCTCGGGTTCAGCCAGTAGTCCGCGTGCACAGCCGTCTGACTGTAGTCGGGCGCAATGACCACGACCTTCGCGCCCCGGTAGCGCGCTTCGTGCATGAAGTGCGCCTCGGGCATCCGGGTCACGTCCGGGTTCCCGATCCAGACGACGATGAAGTCCGACTTGAACCAGTCGTCCGACGTCCCCTCGGAGTTGTACAGGCCCCAGGTCTGGACCGCCCCGTAGGGCATGTCGCCGACCCCTGCCCAGGAGTCGAGAACCGATGAGCTGAGAGCATGGAACAGGCGCAGCTCCGACGCCGTGTCCGGCCCGAAGTCGACGTTGGTGGTTCCGTGGTCGTAGACCACCGCACCGGTTCCGTCCTTCACGCTGGCGTCGATGATGGACTCCGCAATCTCCGTCAGAGCCTCGTCCCAGCTCACGCGCTTCCACTTCCCCGAGCCGCGGGGTCCGACCCGCCTGAGCGGGTGCATGATCCGGGAGGGCTCGTACATCACGTGCGTGAAGCAGGCCCCCTTCTGGCAGCCACGGGGGTTGAAATCCGGCACGCCCTCCTCGGAAGCCTCGTAGATCGCGTTCTGCTCCTCGTACCACGCAATTCCGTCCTTCACGAACACGTTCCAGGAGCAGGCGGAGATGCAGTTCGCGCGGACGTGTGAGGTTCGAACCACGCGGTCCCAGACCCAGCGATCGCGCCAGAGATCGCCCCAGCCCTGATACGAGAGCGCGGTCGGGTCCGGCACGGTGCGGTTCGAGAGAGCGTTCCCATCGCGTGGCGCCGCCGGCGCAAGACGCGAGAGGCTCAAGCTAAGCGCGAGTCCGCCGCCTGCTGCAAGGAGCTGGCGGCGGCTGATCTCGAACGAACGAGGCGTGTTGCTCATGCTTATTCCGCTCGTTGGGGCTCCTCTCGTGGGGACTCGTCGACCTGCTCCCGACGGGCGAGGAGCGCGATCTCCGCAGCGATCTCTTGAATCAACTCCGGAGGGTAAGCGGGGGGTGCGCCCTCGATCGCCGGGGGCGCGTGGATGGTACGGAGCACCGCGCCCGGCTCTGTGAAGCGGGGCTCAGGCTCGCCTCCCGGGGGAAGCACC
>DAOUZG010000061.1 GCA_030665705.1 Deltaproteobacteria bacterium
CCCGAGACACTGCGCTGTGTTCTTCTCGGGGGAGGTCCGATTCCCGATGGTCTCCTCGAGCGCTGCCGTGACGCCGATATCCCCGTCGCGCCGACCTACGGGCTAACGGAGGCGGCCTCCCAGGTTGCGACGCAGCGGCCGGGGGTGGCTACGAGGAAAGGGGCAACCGCCGGTCCACCGCTCCCCGGGACCACCCTGCGACTCGTCGATCGCCATGGGGCGGACCAGAAACCGGGTGTGCCTGGAGAGATTCTCGTGAGGGGTCCACAGGTGATGGCGGGATACTGGAACCGACCCGAAGAGACCACGCGCGTGCTCCAGGGCGGGTGGCTCCGCACTGGGGACATCGGCTTTATCGACGAGGAGGGGGATCTCTTTGTTCTCGATCGGCGCGAGGATCTCATCGTCTCGGGCGGCGAAAACATCTATCCGGCCGAGGTCGAAGCGGTGCTCCTCTCTCACCCGAAGGTTGCAGAGGCTGGCGTGGTTGGCGTGCGAGATCCGACGTGGGGTCAGCTCGTTGCGGCCTTCGTCGTTCCGAGACCCCGAGCGGAGCTGGCTGAAGAGGAGCTCGAGTCCCACTGCCGCTCGAAGCTTGCCAGGTTCAAGGTTCCCCGCGTCGTTCGCCTCGTCGGGTCGCTCCCGCGGACCGCTTCCGGCAAGCTACGCCGTGGCGAGCTCGCTACGGAGGGGGTGAAGGTCGCTCCGACTACTCGACCGTGACCTTGGCGTCTTCGATCAGCAAATCGTAACGGTAGCCGAATCCGAAGTCCCGATTGGTCGTCACGGTCCCGCGGACTAGGATCGTATCGCCGACCTTCACGGAGGCGTCGGTCGTAACGGTGAGGTCGTTGGTGCCGGTACTGCCGGTGCCGTCCTGCAGGTGAATCCAGTTCTTGTCCATGATCTCGGGGAGAAACTTCACCACCTTCCCACGCACGACGACCTCTTTGCCGGCCAGGCTCTCCTTCTCTCGGAACAGCTCCTCGACGGTCTTACCCCCCTCCGGTCTCTGGATGTCCGAGAATTCGGTCGGGGGAGGGTCGGCCGTTGCACCGTCCCGGGGAGGCTTCGTGGGAAGCTGCACGGGCCCCTCCTTGTGGACCGCTTCGGTCGCTTCCTTGCTCCCCTCCACCTGGATGCTTCCGACGAAGTAGACGACGTCGAAGCTCCGGTTCAAGCTCTGGCTGCGGTAGTTTCTCATGGGGAGCCCGTCGGGCACGCTGACGGTGTCTCCCACCTTCACCTGGACCAGGGGTGCGGCAGCCCAGATCTTCTCGTCGCCGGTATCGACCTGCACGTACGTGTAGCTGCCGGCGGTCATCGTTTCGACCACTTTCCCGGTCCATTCCGAGGGACTCTCGGTGGCGCGCCCCGAAGCGGTACCCGGTTCCGCTGGTCCCGCTCCGGCGTGCTGAGCCGTGGCCCGGCCGGCCGCGAGGATGAGGAGGGCCGCAAGGACGACCGACACCCGTCTGTGATGATCTCCCACGAGCGGTCCTCCCTGGTTGCCAGAGGGTCTGGGCCAGCGCCCCGTCCGCTGTCCGGATCGGGGCCGGCTCTGACTGTGTATCGAGGTTCGCTCGAGAAATCAAAGGTCACCCGGGGCGCCAGGTGGCCCGCGAGTTCGACCTCTCTCCCACGACGGTCTTGCGGAGGATGGTCGCTGGACTCCGGGGCTACTCGCGCCAGGCCCTGGGGACCCCGGCTCGCGAGGCCTCCAGGTCGATCCGGTCGTACTCCCCATTCCAGTACTGCTCTGCCTCGTCGAGACGGCCGTGTACCTCGTCGAAGGTCTCGGGGATGCGGCTGCGGTGCTGCTCGATCACCTCGAGCTGCGCACGGACCATCCGAAACGAGGTGCGCCAGTAGCCCTCGGGATACCCGCCGTAGAGCCCCTCCACCTGTGTCAGGTCGATCTCTTCCAGGGTCATGAGCCCCTGGGTCGGATCGAGCTCCACCCGGAAGTGCCGGAAGAACGGCATCCCGAGCAGCCCCACCTCCATCGTGTCGAGCACAGCCGCGTCCACGTTCTCGACAGTTGCTTCACCCAGCGTTGCCGTCCGGAAACGCACCACCGGAACGAGCATGGGATCCCCGCTGATTCCGGTGATGACGATCTTCCGGCCCTTCTCCTCGATCGGGATCCCGAGCTGCTCGACCACGGAGCGTGGGATGGTGTTGATCATTGCTCCCGTGTCGACCTTGAAGGGCGCCCGAACCCGTCCATTCAGCGTCACCGGTACCAGGATCTCCAGTCCCGCCCGCTCGAACCGGATCCGGTGCTGGCGGGGCGTGTCTGCGGCAGCCTCGGGCCCATCGGGTACGAGCTTCGCCGGCGCTTGGTAGGTCTGGATGGAGGCGTCCGGGAGGTCCCGCTCGACCACCTCCTCTCGATAGCGTGGCGGGACCCGCGTCGGGTCGTCGGTCCAGTGGACCTGTCCCTCTTCGTCGACCCACTCGTAGAGCTCCTGCGCCGCTGCAGGCGTCGAGCCGAGTAGTAGGGTCGCGGTAAGGATGAGGGCTGTGCGCATCCGAAGTTCCCCGGGGTTTCGGGGCCCCTCGGGGATGCATCGGCCTCGTCGGCCTGCTGCTTGACCGTCGTCCTGGTAGGGGAGGGGCTCGCCTTCTGCTAGGCTCGCCCCATGTCTCGCCAGCGCCCAGACACCAACGCGGACTGGCCGTTCCTCGACGAGATGCCGCCTGAGCGCGTCACGGAGATCCGCAGCGTCATCGAGAACCTCCCGTTTCTGGCCCTCTTCGGGGTGCGTCTGAAGAACGTCGACCGGGACCGGGTCGTCCTGTCGGTTGCCTGCGGGCCGAAGCTCACGCAGCCCGCAGGGGTGATCCACGGAGGCGTACACGCGACGCTCATCGACACCGCGGTCGCTCACGCGATTCGCACGACCCTCAAGGAGGGCTACCTCTTCTCAACCGTTCAGCTCGACACGAAGTTTTTCAAGCCCACGAGCGAGGGGGAGCTGGTGGCTGAGGCGCGGATCGTGCGCAAAGGGAAGAGCCTCGTGCATGCAGATGCGGACGTGAGGAACGGAGCGGGCGAGCTCGTGGCCAAGGGCTGGTGCATCTACGCGCTCCGGAAGATCTCTGGCGCCCGGTCAGACGACGTCGGTCCACGAGACGACGTCGGTCCAGGAACTCCGACGGAGGAGCCCTAACGGGACTCCTCCTTGAGGGCGCTGTGTTGCTGGAGCCCGCGAAGCACCTCCCGTGCCTCCTCTCGCTCGCCCTCGAGGTAACCGGTGACGGCCTTGGAGAGCCTCGCGTCGGCCAGGAAGTGTGCACTGTAGGTCGGCTGGGCGTCGAACCCGCGAAGCTGCTTGTAGCTCCCGCCCGCACCCGGCTCGAAACGACGGAGCCCGCGCCGGATGCAGTAGTCGATGGCCGCGTAGTAGCAGACGTTGAAGTGCAGGTGCCGGATCTCCTCGAACGTACCCCAGTACCTTCCGTAGAGCGTGTCTCCCTTCTCCACGTTGAGGGTGGCGGCGATGATCTCACCGTCTCGCCGCGCCCCGACGACGCAGAGTCGGTGACGGAACCGCTCCCGGAGCAGCTCGAACAGTCGAGCATTCAGGTACCGGCGTCCCCAGGGGTTCTTGTCGACCGTCGATGTGTAGATCTCGTACAGGCGCGGAAAGAGGTCGTCGGGAATCTCGTCTCCGCTCCACGTCTCGATCTCGATCTCCTCCTGCTCGAGGGAACGCATCTCGCGTCGAATCTGGTTCCGTCTCTTACTCCGGAATCGGGCAAGGTAGTCTTCGAAGCTCCCGTAACCGTCGTTCATCCAGTGATACTGGAGGCCGATCCGGGTCACGAAGCCAGCCGCGCGGAGCGGCTCCAGCTCGTCGAGCTGGCAGAAGTTGACGTGGACGCTCGAGAGCTCGTTACCGAGACAGAGCTCCCGAAGCGAGACCGCCAACCGCCGCTGCCAGCTCCCTCGATCCACACCCGGCGCCACGAGGAGCCGTGGGCCGGCCACGGGGGTGAACGGAACCCCGACGAGGAGCTTCGGGTAGTAGCGGATCCCTGCCCGGTGGGCAGCGTCCGCCCATCCCCAGTCGAAGACGAACTCCCCCTCACTGTGACCCTTTACGTAGAGGGGGCAGGCCGCAACCAGCTGGTTCCCCTCGCGTGCAACCAGCGGACGCGGCAGCCATCCGGTCTCGCCCGTGACCGTTTCCGCTGCCTCGAGAGAAGCGAGCCACTCCCACTCGAGAAACGGCGACCCGTCCCCGGCGAGCGCGTTCCACGCTGCGGGCGGTATCCGGGCCACCCCCTCCGCGAGCTCGAACTCGGCCATCGAGGCTTCAGTCTAGCGGTCCCTCGGCCCAGGGCCCCCCGTCGAGTTCCGGCCCTCGCGCTCCACCCGATGAGGGGAGGGCGCCAGCCGCGCGAGCCGGTATCCTATGCGGCATGGCGGGCAGCCCGGGTCGGCCCGGAAATTCCGATCCGACGCGCGAGCGGAGAGAGGAGGTCGCGACGCGGGCGCGCCCGAAGGTTCGGCGTCCGCCTCGCTTCAAGGTGGTTCTTTTCAACGACGACTACACCCCGATGGAGTTCGTAGTGGCTTTGCTCGAGCAGATCTTCGATAAGGGTCCGTCGGAGGCGACCCAGCTCATGCTGAAGGTTCACCGGAGCGGCGCTGCAGTGGCAGGGGTGTACGTCCTCGAGGTTGCGGAGACGAAGCTTGCCTCGGTGCACCGGAGGGCGGAGGACCGGGGCTATCCGCTCCGCGGGGGGATCGAGCCCGAGTGAGCAGCATCAACCGCGAGCTTCAGCTGACTCTCCAGGCCGCGCTGCGCGAGGCAATCGCGCGGCGGCATACGTACCTCACCGTCGAGCACCTGCTCTACGCGCTCCTTCACGACGAGCAGGGACTCGACGTGCTCCGCCATTCCGGGGCGCGCATCGGCCGTCTCCGGCAAGAGCTCGAGCGGTTCTTTGACGAGGATCTCGAGCGGCACGACGGATCGGAACCGGTGCAGACGCAGCAGACGCTTGCGGTTCACCGGGTTCTCCAGGCAGCGCTCCACCACGCTGACGGCGCCGAGAAGGACGAGGTGCACGCAGGTGACCTGGTTGCCGCGATTATGCAGGAGCCCGACTCCCATGCCGTCGCATTGCTTCGCGCACAGGACGTCTCTCGGCTGGATGTGCTGCAGTACATCTCGCATGGCGTCTCGAAGCTCGAGGCGGGCGGAGAGTCGGAACCCGCGGGCGTCAGCGGCCAGCCGAGCGAGTTGGACGAGGAGGAAGAGGCCGTCGCCGTCGACCCGCTCACCGCCTTTGCGGTGAATCTCGCCGAGCGGGCCGCGCGTGGCGAGCTCGATCCCCTGATCGGACGCCGGGACGAGGTGGATCGCACGATTCACATCCTCGCCCGCCGGCGAAAGAACAACCCGATCTTCGTCGGGGAGTCCGGAGTCGGGAAGACGGCCATTGCCGAAGGGCTCGCGCTTCGCGTCCACGAAGAGAGCGTGCCGGAACTCTTACGGGGGGCCGAGATCTTCGCGCTCGACCTGGGCGCGCTGCTCGCGGGAACGCGGTACCGGGGAGACTTCGAGGCGCGATTCAAGGCGCTGATTGCAGCCATCCGGAATCGGTCGCGTCCGATCCTCTTCATCGACGAGATTCACACGATCCTGGGTGCGGGTTCCGCACAGGGATCGACGGTCGATGCGTCGAGCATGCTCAAGCCGCTGTTGCAGTCGGGCGAGCTGCGCTGCATGGGCTCGACGACCTACCAGGAGTACCGGCACTTCGAGAAGGATCGGGCACTCGCGCGACGCTTCCAGCGGGTGGATATCCACGAGCCGTCCGTCGATGAGACCGTGAAGATTCTCGAAGGGCTCGCCGCGCGCTACGAAGAGCACCACGGGGTGCGCTACACGAAGGGTTCACTGCGCGCCGCGGCGGAGCTCTCCGCCAAGCATCTGCACGACCGCTTTCTTCCCGACAAGGCAATCGACGTGATCGACGAGGCTGCGGCTGCCGTCCGCCTGCGCCCCGCCCAGGAGGGTCGCCGGAAAGTCGGGGTTCGCGACATCGAAGCCGTGATCAGTCGCTCCGCCGGCATTCCGCTGGCCCACGCCTCGACCTCGGACCGGCAACGCCTCGCGAACCTCGAGGAGGATCTCCGTCGCGTCGTCTTCGGACAGGACGCGGCCGTCGCCACCGTCGCGCTGGCGGTCAAGCGCGCGCGGGCCGGACTTTCGGGGACGGAGCGCCCCGTCGGCTCGTTCCTCTTCATGGGGCCGACCGGCGTCGGTAAGACCGAGCTCGCGAAACAGCTCGCGGCCTGCCTAGGCGTCATGTTTCACCGCTTCGACATGAGCGAGTACATGGAGAAACACGCCGTGGCCCGCCTGATCGGCGCGCCTCCCGGGTACGTGGGATACGACCAGGGCGGCATCCTCGTCGATCGGGTGCGGAAGCATCCGTACGCCGTGCTTCTGCTCGACGAGATCGAGAAGGCCCATCCCGACCTTTTCGGCATCCTCCTGCAGGTGATGGACCACGCTACGCTCACCGATAACCAGGGGAGGGAGGCCGACTTTCGCCACATCACCCTGATCATGACCTCTAACGTAGGTTCTCGGGAGATGGCGACGCGCGCCATCGGATTCGAGCGGGGTGTATCGGGTGGCGGAAGACGGGAGGTCGAGAAGCTGTTCAGCCCCGAGTTTCGCAACCGACTGGACGAGATCGTAACGTTTGAATCGCTGACCCCCGAGGTAATGGAGCGGGTCGTGGACAAATTCATCCGCGAGGTGGAGGGCCAGCTCAAGGAGAAGCGGGTCTCATTCGACCTCAGCCCCGAGGCACGGGCCTGGCTGGCCGAGAGGGGGTACGATCCCCTCTACGGAGCCCGTCCTCTGGCCCGGGTCATCCAGACCCAGCTGAACGACCGGATCGCGAACGAGCTCCTATTCGGGAAGCTCATGAAGGGCGGGTGCGTCCGCGTCCGTGTCGAGGGGGACGGGCTTCAGCTCGAGTTCGAGCCACGCACGCCGGCCTGAGGCCGGACCGCTTTAGATCCCCGCTCCCGCGGACTCCTCGAGCGGTGCCGGCGGCTCCATCTCGGGAGGGAAATCGGCGAACGGGAAGGGGCGACCGGGCTCGTTGTAGGTCACGTAGCGTCCGATGCGGTAGACGTAACTCACCGCTCGGTTCGCGAAACGGCGCACGCGTTCGGGGGGCGGCTCCCTCGTCACGGCCACGTAGAGAAGCTCGAACAGGATGACGACGAAAAGAACGTACCCGACGAGTCGGGCCACCAAGAAGAAAAGCAGCGTCAGGAGAGCGCGAATGCCCGTCTCCCCGCGTTCGATCTCGAGAACCTCGGATTCGATGTCCTGGGGTGCCATGAATCTCTCCTTCTCTGCTGGAACCGTTCGCACGGCTCCCTGTGACGATCTTGCTCAGTGTCCGGGAATCCCCTCCGCCCCGGGCTGGAATCGAAAGATCTGATACGGACTCTGGGATCGAATGTGGTCTGCGCTCTTTCCGATCACCTCATGCAGTGCGCTGCACGTTACGTAGAGCCACCCCCCCGGCCCGAATCCCAATCCGTCCGGCCACCGGATGCGTGGGTCCTTGAGGACGGTGTGAAGCTCTCCGTCCGGAGCGAGCCGCAGGATGGCGGAGTGCTCGAGATCGCTCAGGTAGACGTTCCCCCGAAGATCGGTCGTGATCCCGTCGCTCATCGTCTTGATCGCGAACTGCTCGACGTGGCCCGCAAGCCCCTCTGCGCTGAGGCTCTCGTCGTCGAGGTAACGCCGGTGAACCCGGTAAAGGTGATTGTTCGTGACCGGCGCGAAGTAGAGCCACTCCGCGCGTCGGTCGAGTGCGATCGAGTCGACGCCGGGGCGAACCGCGAAAAGACCGAAAATGACCATCTCTCTTCCCTGGACGACTGGAATGTAGAGCTCGGGCACCACCGAGGGGTGCCCCTCTAGGACCCGTCGGCTCGTCCCGCGCTCGAGATCGAGCACGATGATCGCCGGGTTCTTCGCGAGAATGCTGGCGTCTGCAATGTAGATCCGTCGGCCCGCGGGCTCGATCTGGAAGTCGTTGAGGTGCGAGCCCGGTCCGGCGATCTCGCGCGGAAAGTCGTGGCGAAAGACTTCCTCGTTCGTTCTCAGATCGAAGGCGATCAGACGCGGCTCTCCGGTTCCGTGGTTCGCGTTGTCGAGCACCCAGAGCCGGTTCTGTCGATCGATCCGCAACGAGAGAACCGACTGGAATTCACCCTGGTAATCCGCATCGGGATAGGGGACAGGTTTCCCGTCCACCCACTCCACCACCTTCACCGGTGGAGAGGCTTCCGGGTGGAAGGTGAAAAAGAGACGTCCATCGCGGGAGACGGCGACGTTGCCGGGTGGGAATTCCAGATTCGCGACGACCTGGAGTGCACGCACGGGCAGCTCCGGGTCCGAGGTCCGGTCTTCGAAGTTCGCATCCCCCCCGCCATACCGGAGTCGGATTCCGACCAGCAGCAGTGCCACCAGGCACAGGAGGATGAGCACCAACCTTCCGAGAAGCTTCATCGGTACCTCCCAATGACCGACGCCCGCGCCTCTTTCCTCGACGCCGGCATCTCTCAA
>DAOUZG010000010.1 GCA_030665705.1 Deltaproteobacteria bacterium
TTCGGTGTGGCAGACGGTAGCACGCGTGGCCGGACGCGTGGTACGGTGCGCGCCGTGGGGTGGATTTCCGCCGTCGTAGCGTTTGGTCTCGCGGGCATCGTCGCGACGGGACTGATTCCCCCCTCCACGGCTTTCGGGGCCTCTCCGACGCCCGCGTGGGCGCGGGCGGGGATGGTTGCGAGCCCGACCCGCCCCGCGACCGAGGTGGGGCGTGACATTCTGGCCGCGGGGGGAAACGCGATCGACGCCGCGGTGGCAACCGCGTTCGCGGTCGGCGTCACGGAGCCCTACCACTCCGGAATCGGGGGAGGGGGCTTCATCCTGGTCCACCTGGGAAAGACCGGACAGGTCTTTGCCGTAGACGCCCGGGAGACGGCGCCTGCCGCGGCACACCGAGACCTCTATCGAGACCCCGATGGCGGCGTGAACCGCGAGGCGCCCCGCTGGGGAGGCCTCGCCGTCGCGGTCCCTGGGCTTGTCCGTGGGCTTCTGGAGGTCCACGAGCGGTTCGGACGCCTGCCGCGCGAGGCGGTACTCGCCCCCGCCGTACGTCTATGCCGGGAGGGCTTCCCGATCGGGGTCCGACACCAGCGCATCCTGCGCTACGTCCACGATCGCCTGAAGGGACGCTTCCCCGAGACCGCCCGAATTCACTTACCCGGAGGGAAGGTACCCGCACTCGGTACGCGCCTGGTCCAGCCGGAGCTGGCGCGGGTGCACCGGGCAATCGCTGGAAAGGGCGCGGAGGCCTTCTACAAGGGGTGGGTCGCGAACTCCATCGTGACCTCGGTCCGGGAGGCGGGCGGAATCCTCACCCGAAAGGATCTCGACGGATACCGGACGCGGTGGCGTCCGCCGGTCCGCGGCACCTACCGGGGGATCGAGGTGGTGTCGATGCCACCCCCGAGTTCGGGTGGTGTGCACCTGGTCCAGATGCTCAACACGCTGGAGCCGTTCAACGCCGGAGACTGGGGCGCGAACTCGAGTGAGACGATCCATCACGTCGCCGGGGCGATGAAGCTCGCCTTCGCGGACCGGGCGATGCACCTCGGCGACCCCGACTTCTATCCCGTCCCCGTCGAGTGGCTCACGTCGAAGGAGTACGGTCTGGAGCTGGCCGCGCGGCTCCGGCCTCCGCCGTTCTGGCGGCGACCCCCCTGGCGTTGGGGGCGTCCGGCCATCGTCCGTGTGAACCGCGCGGGGGCTCCGCCTCCCGAGGACGGAGGTACGAGCCACATTTCCGTGATGGATACCGATGGGAACGCAGTCGCGATCACGCAGACCGTCAACCTGCTCTTCGGGTCGCTCGTGACGGCGCGCGGGACCGGGATCGTCCTGAACAACGAGATGGACGATTTTGCGGCGGCCCCCGACGTCCCGAACGCTTTCGGGCTCGTGGGGTACGACGCGAACGCCGTAGAGCCGGGGAAACGGCCGCTCTCGAGCATGACCCCGACCATCCTGCTTCGGGAGGGTGTCCCCTGGATGGTCGTCGGCAGTCCCGGGGGCCCGCGCATCATCACGACGGTCCTGGAGGTGATCCTCGGCGTCGTGGACTACGGAATGGACATCGAGGCGGCCGTGTCCGCTCCGCGCTTTCACCACCAGTGGCAGCCCGACGTTCTCGCCCTCGAGCCCGACCATCCCAGAGACGTGGTCGAACGTCTCCGATGGATCGGCCACAACGTACGCGTGAGCGACACCTCCTGGGGTTCGGCTCAGGCGGTCTTGTGGGATCGTGACCAGGGGCTCTTCTGGGGCGCGAGCGATCCGCGCTCCGACGGGCTAGCGGCGGGGCCCCCGCTCAGCGAATAATCGCGATCACCGGCGCCTCGAGCTGGACGAGCCGCTGCGCCACGCGCCGAATGTCGTCGAGCGACACCGCTTCGATGCGCGAGGCGTAATCGAGGTGGTACGTGGCTCCGAGTCCGTAGAGCTCGTCGAGCGACAGCAGGCTGGCCTGCACCGCGTAGCGCTGAAGCGACACGGCCTGGCTCCCGACGAGGTAGCGCCGCGCGCGCTCGAGCTCCGCCTCTGGAATCGGATCCTCGACGATCTTGCGGAGCTCGGAGCGGATCGCCTTGAGTGCGTCGTCGAGCTTCTCGGGTGCGCAGGCGATGTAGATGCCGAACGAGCCGGGGTCCAGCCCCTCGATCGAGAAGGCCGAAACGCTGTACGCGAGGCTTTGGCGGTCCCGCAGCTCGAGGAAGAGCCGTCCTCCTTGGCCGGAGAGAATCTGCGTCAGAACCTCGATCGTCGGACGGTCGGGATCGCGCAGCGACAATCCGAGGAAGCCGAAGACGATGTGGGTCTGCTGCCGGTTCTTCTCGATCTCTTCGAGCTGCAGCTCCTCGGCGATCGGAGCCGGGGTCCGGGCCGGGAGTTTGTCGCCATCCGGTCCCTCCCAGTCGGCGAGACGCGAAGCAATCGCCTCGACGACCGCCTCGGGGTCGACGTCTCCCGTGATCGCCAACACGCCGTTTTGCGGTGCGGCGTAGCGCCGGTGGTAGGCGACGAGGGTATCCCGATCGATCCTCGCAACGCTCTCCTTCGTCCCCAGTGTGGGGAAGCGGTAGGGGTGCTCACCATACAGCGTCTTCCTGAACAGCTCGAAGGTCTTGCCGGCCAGGTGATCCTCCCGGCGCTCGAGAGCGGCCAGTGTTTCGGTGCGAACCTTCTCGATCTCCTCCTTCGGGAACGACGGATGGAGGACGACGTCCGCGAAGAGCTCGAGTCCGGTATCGAGCGACTCGGTGAGGAACCGGGCCGTGATGCCGAAGCTGTTTCGACCCGAGAAGCCGCCGAGGGAGCCCGCGATCCCCTCGACCTCGGCGGCGATCTGTGCGGCGCTTCGCTGCTCGGTTCCGCGCTCGAGCATCTCGGCCAGGAATGAGGAGATCCCCTGGGTCTCCTCGGTCTCGGCGAGGAGTCCCCCCAGGAAGGAGAGCCTCATGGCTACGAGCGGGACGGACGAGTTGCGCTTGACGATGAGCCGGAGACCACTCGGGAGCCGGTAGCGCCAGATCCCTTCCCGGAGAAGCTCTGCGGAGAGCTCCTCGGTGCGCCGCTCCCCGCTCCGGTAGGCACCGATGAGGGCGTCCTCTTCGAGGTGGGGCCGCGCCTCGTTCGGAAGGAGCACCACGACACTCAGTCGGTCCGGAACCAGGTAGGTCCGCGCGACCCGCTGCACATCATCGACGGTGGCGCGCCGGATGCGGTCGAGGTATTCGCGCTCCTTCTCGATCCCCCCCGCCAAGGCCTCGAAGTAACCGAACTTGCGGGCCTGCCCCTGCATCGTCTCCTTCTCGTGGACCTCGGTCGCCAGCAGATTGACGCGCGCTCGCTCGAGCTCGGCCTCAGACGGTCCGAAGCCCTGGAGATGGTGGATCTCGCGTGCGATCGCGGACAGTGCGGACTCGATCCGATCCTCGTCGAGCGATGCATCGACCACGAAGAGCCCCGGATCGAGCGGCGTGTAGGCGCTCGCGCTGATCGTGTGCACGAGCCCCTGTCGGTCCTTGACGTTGCGGTAGAGCCTAGAGCTGTCCCCGCCGCCCACGATCACGGACAGCAGGTCCAGGTACGCGGTGTCGAGATCGGCGAAGCCGGTGATCGGGAACGCGAGCCCGAGGAGCGGTTTGTTGAAGTCGCGACGCACGATGGAGCTGCGGGGACCGTCCGGTAGCGGCTCGGGCTCCCTCGAGCGGGCGGGCGGAGCGGTCAGCTTCGCCTCGCTGAACGCCTCCCGGATCCGCTCCAGTGTCGCGTCGGGGTCCAGGTCGCCTACCGCGACGAAGGTCAGGTTGTTCGGGACGTACCACTGGCGATGGAAGTCGAGAAGCTGATCCCTCGTGAAGCTCGAGACGATCTCTGAAGTGCCGATGATCGGGCGGCGGTAGGGATGTTGCGTATACGCTGTGGAAAAGATCGACTGGTAGAGCACCCGCGAGGGGGAATCCTCGCCGCGCCGAATCTCTTCCAGAACAACCTCCTTCTCCTTCGCGAGTTCATCGGGGTCGAATGCGGAGTTGAGCACGGCGTCCGCCAGGACGTCGATCCCGACGTCGACATCGCGGCTCGCCATGGTGATGTGGTAGACGGTCATATCAAACCCGGTGAAGGCGTTGATATCGCCCCCGGCCGCCTCCACGGTGCGCGCGATCTCGCCAACGGCGCGTCTCTCGGTGCCCTTGAACAGCATGTGCTCGAACACGTGGGCCATCCCGGACTCCTGATCGGTCTCGTCCGCGCCCCCGGTTCGGACCCAGACGTTCAGGGCCACGACCGGGGCGGAGTGGTCCTCGACGATGACGACGCGAAGCCCGTTGTCCAGCGTTGTTCTCACCCAGTTCTCCTCGGTAGTTGGGCTCCCCCCCTGAATGCCCGGCAGGATGGTACAGGAGAGCAGGAAGAGGTTCGCAAGGAGCATTCCGAAAAGGCGTGCCATGGTCTACCCCGTGAGTCGATCGGACGCGGCCTTCGGATCGCGCAACCGCGATCCAGACAGGTCCGATAACATAGGAGCCGTGGGACGCTTCACAACCCGCGAGGGTCTGGGGGTCTATGTGCACATCCCGTTCTGCGAGCGGGTCTGCCCCTACTGCGATTTCGCGGTCGAGGCCGTCGGCTCGAGTTCCGAGGGGCTCGAGGCGGACTACCTCGCTCTCGTGGTTCGGGAGCTCGACCGGGTCCGGAGCGAGCTTCCGGATCTCCTCGACGGACGGCCGCTCGAAACGGTGTACCTCGGAGGTGGCACGCCCTCGCTGCTCTCCCCGGTTGGAGTGGAGGGGCTGCTTCGAGCGATCCGGGCACGCTTTCCCGGCGAACCCGTCGAGGTGACGCTGGAGCTCAACCCCGTAACGTCCGAGTGCGCACGCGTTCCCGCACTTCGGTCCGCCGGAGTTACGAGGCTCTCGGTCGGGCTCCAGAGCTTTGACGACACGACGCTGAAGAGGCTCGGGCGCGCGCACCGAGGGGCGGAGGCGCTGCGCGGACTCGAGGCCTGCCTCCGGGCGAGCTTCGAGTCTTTGTCGGTGGATCTGATCTACGCGGCTCCGGGCCAGACGGCGGAGGCGTTGTTCGCGGACGTGGCGCGGATCACGGACCTCGGCATCCCCCATGTCTCGGCGTATGCCCTCACGGTGGAGCCGGGGACTCCCTTCGCACGCGCGAGGGACCGGGGGATTCTTGCCCTCCCCGACGAAGACACCGCGCTTCATATGGCACGCGGGATCCGTGCGGGGCTCTGCGCCGCGGGTTACCGCCAGTACGAGATCTCGAACTTTGCGCGGCCCGGACATCGTTCGTGCCACAACCTTCGCTACTGGCGGCAACAGGACGTGCTCGGCCTCGGGGTCTCGGCGGCCAGCCTCGTGGGTCGCCTGCGGACGCGAAACGTGCGGGACCGGCGGGTCTGGGCGGGCCACGTCACCTCCGAGCGTCTCCCCTGGGAGGAGGTCGAGTACCTGTCTGCGGTGGATGTCCGGCGCGAGATGCTGTTCCTGGGCTTCCGGTTAACCGATGGAATCCGGAGGGCCGACTACGTCCGACGCCAGGGGCGTCCACCGGAGGAGGACTTCGCATCGGAGCTGCGGGAGCTGCGCGAGTTCGGCCTCATCGAGGACGCCTCGGGTGCACTGCGACCCACCGAGCGGGGGATCCTTTTTTCCAACGACCTCCTCTGTCGGTTCGTGGGCGTTGACCCCCCCAGCCCCGGGGGTTAGGTTCACGCCGCCCTCGCCATGTCGAAGCCGAAGGGACCCAAGATCGAGCTGCCCAACGACCTAGCCGCCGAGCTGGAAGAGGAAACGGCTCCGCAACCGCAACCGGAGTTGGAATCGAAGGGCGAGCTGACCCCGCCGGCAGAGGCCGGGGCGGAGAAAACCCCGCCGGCGGAGGCCGGGGCGGAGGAAGACTCGGCCACGGCCCTGCCACCGGAGCTCGACGAGCTCAAGGACCGCTACCTGCGCCTGGCGGCCGATTTCGAGAATTACAAGCGTCGGACACTGAAGGAACGCGAGAACCTCTTCAACTACGGGAACGAGCACCTGATCAAGGAACTGCTGGAGACGGTCGATAACCTGGAGCGCGCGCTGGCACACCCGCAAGGGTCGGAGGAGGGAGTCGACGCAAAGACGCTGCTGGAGGGGGTCGAGCTCACGCACCGGTCGTTAATGCGCGCGCTCGAGAAGTTCGGGATCCAGGCCGTCAAGGCGGACGGAGAACGGTTCGATCCGCAGGTGCACGAAGCAGTTCGCCAGGTCCCGACCGAAGAGGACCCACCGGGTACGGTCGTCGCCGTTTACCAGAAGGGCTACCTCTTGAAGGACCGACTGCTGCGTCCCGCACTCGTCGGGGTATCGAGCGAGCCGGAGAGCGAGTCGGACTAAGCGAGCCCGACCGACCCCTTCCCGAGCACCACTGAGCGAGAGGGCTATGGGAAAGATAGTCGGCATCGACCTGGGCACCACGAACAGCTGCGTCGCGGTTGTGGACCGTGGCGAGACGATCGTGATCGCGAATAGCGAGGGGAGCCGGACCACCCCCTCGATCGTGGCCTTCAGCGACAAGAGAGAAACCCTCGTCGGCCAGATGGCGAAGCGGCAGGCGATCCCGAATCCGAACCACACCGTCTATGCCGTGAAGCGCCTCATCGGCCGCCGCTTCGAGGACACCTACGTCGAGCGTTTCCGTGAGGTCGCGCCGTTCGAGATCTGCGAGGCCGAGAACGGCGACGCCTGGGTCAACGTGGGCGGCAAGCCGAGAAGCCCGGAGGAGATCTCCGCGATCATTCTCGGGAAGATGCGTTCGACCGCGGAGGACTTCCTGGGCCAGGAGGTGACAGACGCGGTCATCACCGTTCCGGCCTACTTCAACGACGCACAGCGCCAGGCGACCAAGGATGCGGGAAAGATCGCGGGGCTCAACGTCCTGCGGATCATCAACGAGCCAACCGCTGCAGCGCTCTGCTACGGTCTGGACCAGGAGAAGACCGACAAGAGCGAGAAGATCGTCGTGTTCGATCTCGGGGGTGGGACGTTCGACGTTTCGATTCTCCAGATCGGGGAGGGAGTCTTCCAGGTCCTCGCAACGCACGGCGACACCTTCCTCGGTGGCGAGGACTTCGACGAGCGCCTCGTGACCTACCTCACCGAGTGTTTCCAGGAGGAGCACAACATCGATCTGCGAGACGATGCGATGGCGCTCCAGCGCCTGAAGGAGGCCGGGGAGCGCGCGAAGCGGGAGCTCTCTTCCTCTCCGGAGACCGATATTAACCTCCCCTTCATCTGCGCCGACGAGTCGGGGCCCAAGCACCTGAACCTCGTGTTGACGCGGTCGCAGCTCGAGGAGCTGGTCGCGCCGCTGATCGAGCGCCTCGAGGAGCCCTGCCGCGCGGCCCTGGCGGATGCGGAGCTCGAGCCGGGCGACCTGGACCACATCCTCCTCGTCGGCGGGATGACACGCATGCCGCGCGTCCAGGCGAAGGTTGAGGAGGTCTTCGGTCAACCCCCGCACCGCGGGCTGAACCCCGATGAGGTGGTGGCGATCGGAGCGGCGATCCAGGCCAGTGTCCTCGCGGGGGACACCGAGGACGTTCTCCTGCTCGACGTCAACCCGCTCTCTCTGGGGGTCGAGACTCAGGGCGGTGTCATGACCCGAATCATCCCTCGCAACACGACCGTTCCCACGCGGAAGAGTCAGGTCTTCTCGACGACCGAGGACAACCAGAATCTGGTCCGCGTCCACGTTCTTCAGGGGGAGCGGGAGATCGCGGCAGACAACCACTCCCTCGCCCGCTTCGAGCTGGTCGGGATTCCTCCTGCCCCGCGGGGCGTGCCCCAGATCGAAGTGACCTTCGATATCGACGCGGACGGGATTCTGAACGTCTCCGCCCGAGACCTCGGTACCGGTCGAAGCCAGGAGGTACGTGTGAATCCCACGGGTGGGCTCAGCTCGGACGAGGTCGAGCGATTGGTGAGTGAGGCGGAGTGGAACGCCGAAAGCGATGCTCGTAGACGTCAGGAATTGGACATGAGAAACAGTGCCGACGCACTCGTCTACTCCGTGGAGCAGATGGTCGAGCAATACGCGGAGACCCTCGGAGAGGCACTCGAGAACGAGCTCCGTGAGGCCGTGGCGAGAGTCCGCAAGGCGATGGAGGGCGAGGGCGAGGATCTCTCCGAGGGGGTCGAGGCTCTGCAGCAGCTCGCCTACCAGGCGACGGAGGTCCTGTGCGGGCCGAACGCGTCCGATGGGGTCAGCGAGACGGACGATACCGAGGGCTTCATCGACGAATAGCTCCTTCCGGGCGAATCCCGGCCGACCCGGAGGCCCCTGACGAACACGCCTCCCTGGACCTGTCTTCCGCCGGTGCTAGCCTTGCCCCTCCCTCATCCGTGCATAGAAACAACTAGAACGAACTAGAACGGACAGGTCCCAGGGGTGAAACGCGACTACTACGAGGTGCTCGGGGTCGACCGCACGGCCACCCCAGACGAGCTCAAGAAGGCGTACCGGCGCGAGGCCCACAAGCACCACCCGGACAAGAACCCGGACGACCCGGACGCGGTGGAGCGCTTCAAGAAGGCGTCCGAGGCCTACGCTGTGCTCTCCGACTCCGAAAAGCGTGCCACCTACGACCGGTTTGGCCATGAGGGGTTCATGGGCGCAACCGGGACCGACCCGTTTGCGGGGTTCGATCCTTTTTCGAGCTTCGCGGATCTGTTCGGCGAATTCTTCGGCTCGGACCTGTTCGGGCGCGGCCGGCGTGGTCGCTCGGGAGGGCGTCGCGGGGCTGACCTTCGCTACGAGCTCGAAGTCGACTTCGACGTGGCCGCGCTGGGGGGCGAAGAACCGATCACGATTCCCAAGCACAAGGCCTGCGCGACCTGCGGTGGCCTGGGAGGGGAGCGGGACCTCTGCCAGCAATGTGCCGGGCACGGCCAGATCCACCTTCAGCAGGGATTCTTTCGGATCAGCCGCACTTGCGACGCGTGTGGGGGGACGGGCCAGAGCCTTCGTCGCCGCTGCAACGAATGCCGGGGGGCTGGACGCGTCGAGACGGTACAGAAGCTCAACGTCCGGATCCCGGCCGGGGTGGATTCCGGCATCCGCCTTCGCATCGTCGGGGAGGGAGAGGCCGGCTACGACGGAGGGCCGACGGGCGATCTCTACGTGGTTCTCCACATCAAGCCACACCCGCTGTTCGAACGTCAGGGGGCGGACCTGATCTGCGAGGTTCCGCTTTCGATCGCGCAGGCGGCGCTCGGTTGCGAGGTGGAGGTCCCGACGCTCGAGGGCAAGCAGACCGTACCCATCGCGCCGGGGACCCAGTCCGGGGAGGGGATGGTGTTGCGCGGGCATGGGTTGCCGAGGTTGGGCGGGGGCCCCCGGGGGGACCAGCACGTCCGGTTCTTCGTCGAAGTTCCGACGCGGCTCACGGACGAGCAGCGCCGCCTACTGCAGGAGTTTGCCCGTGTCTCGGGCAACGACGTGACTCCCCGACGGCGCGGATTTCTGGACAAGCTCCGGGAGCTGTTCGATTAGGGTGAAGGAGACGCGCGCGCACTCGGTCGAGCGGGGTTGACGGGGAAGGAACACCAGTTGGTGAAGGGCTGCATCCCGGTTTTGGTTCTCGCGGGGCTTGTGGGGCTCGTCGGCTGTCAGACGGCCACCGTGATGCGGGGAGGCGTCGCCGTTCCCGTCGACCAGGCGGTGGAGGCGGACCTCAACGAAGCGCGAGCCGAGCTGGCCGCCGGCAAACCCGATGAGGCCCGCCACCGGCTGGAGCGTCTGCTCGAAGAAGTTCCCGACGGTGGCCGCCACGACGAGGTGCTCTTCCTTCTCGGGGAGTCCTACGCAGCCCTCGGCGAGGTTGACCTGGCGATCTCCACCTATCGGCGCCTCCAGGGTCGAAGAGCGCGGGGCCCCTGGGTTCCCCTCGCATACCTTCGCCTGGCCGAGCTCTACCGGGAGACGGGTCGCCCGGAGCTCGCTCGGAGCGTGCTGGCTCGCGCCCCGTTCAGCGCGGCAGACCCGAGCGTTCGGGTCCGGATCTACTGGATGCTCGCGGAGCTATCCCGAGAGGCGGGGCAGAATCGCGAGGCTCTACGCTGGCTCGCCTATGCGCGTCGGGACGTCGTAGAAGGGGCCGAGGTTGCGCGGATCGACGGAGAGATCGAGGAGCTTCTCCACGGGGTCCTCTCCGATCTGGAGCTCGAGCGATTGAGTCGAGAAGTGCCACCGGGACCGGTTCACGACCGCATCCTGATCGAGCTCGCGGCTCGCGCGCTCGAGAAGGGGGACATCGACAGCGCCGAGGACCGGATCGCTCGGCTCCCGCGAAGTCTTCGTCCGGCGGAGGAAGTTCAGCGCGACCTCCTGCTCGAACGTCTCCGCGAGGACGTGGTGGGGCCCGGCGCGCCGATCGGGGTTGCGCTGCCGCTGAGCGGCCCTTATGCGCGGTACGGCTGGTCCGTTCTTCGAGGGGTGGTGATGGGCTTCGGCACGTACGAAAGCTCCCCAGCCTCGTTCCAACTCCACGTGCGGGATACCGGAGGGGAGGTCGACCAGGCGGCGCGTGCGGCGGAAGAGCTCTTCTCCGCCGGGGTCGTGGCCGTGCTCGGTCCTCTGCGATCGGCTACGGCTGCAGCCGCGGCGCCCGTGGCGGAGGAGGCGCGCGTCCCTCTGCTGGTGTTGGCCCAGCGCGAGGACCTTCCGTCTCTGGGGCCGTGGATCTTCCGCCTCGGTGTCACGCGCGGCGACCAGATCCGGGTGCTGACGCAATACGCGATCGAGCGGCGGGGGGTTCGGCGCGTAGCGATTCTCTACCCGCGAGACGCGTACGGGACCGCGTACAAGAACCTCTTCTGGGACGAGGTCGAAAGTAGGGGCGCCGAGATCGTCGGGGTCGAGGGCTACGCCCCTGATGCGGTCGATGTTCAGGGCCCGATCCGAAGGCTCGTGGGGCTCGAGTATCTGACGCCGGAGGAACAGGAGCGGATCGAGGAGAGGGATCACCTCGCACGTAGGCCCGTCGAGAACGCGGAGCGGCTTTCCGACCCCGAACTAACGGAGCTGCCCCCCTACGTCGATTTCGAAGCGCTCTTCATCCCCGAAGTTGCACAGAAGGTGGGCCTCTTTTTGCCGCAGCTTCGCTTCTACGACGTTCAAGATGTTCTGCTCCTCGGCGCGAGTGACTGGAACGATCCGAAACTCGTCGAGATTGCCGGACGGGACGCAGAAGGTGCGGTGTTTACGGGTGTGTTCTTCCCGAGAAGCGAGTTTCCGATGGTCGAAGAGTTCGTATCTGCCTACTATGCGGCATACGGAGAGGAGCCGGACGCGCTCGCCGCCGAGGGCTACGACGCGGCGTCGATGCTTCGAGCGGTGCTCTCGGAAGAAGTCCTTCTGTCTCGGTCGCGTTTGCGCGAGGCCCTCGGGCGCGTGCGCGATTTCCGGGGGGTGTCAGGCCTGACGTCGTTTGACGAGTCCGGCGGCACCCGCAAGAGCCTCTACGTGCTCACGGTCCGCCGCGGCGAGATCGTGGAGCTCGAACAAGCACGCTGAGTCAAGTTCGTCCCCTACTGGGTCGATCCGAACACGCGTAAAGGTCGGCATCCGGGACGCTCCCGGTGGTGACCTGCTCGCGGGACAAGCTCAGGGAGGAGACTTGTGGACCAGCAACGCCCCATCGAGCTCTTTTCCATTCCGGGTGTGCTTCCCCTCCTTCCGGTCCGTGACGTCGTCATCTTTCCCGGGATGATCCTCCCGTTGTTTATCGCGCGCGAATCCTCCGTGCAGGTCGTGGATGCTGCTCGCGAAGGGGAGCGCCTGATGGCGCTGGTGACGCAACGCGATCCCGAGGTCGAGGAGCCTGGACCCGACGACATCTACTCCGTAGGAACCGTCGGGATGATCATGCGGCACATGCGTCTTCCAGACGGACGGGTGAAGGTGCTGGTTCAGGGGCTCTCCAAGATCCGGATCCAGCAGGTCCTCCGCATGGAGCCGTACATGGAGGCGGAGGTCGAGGAGTTCCCTCCCGACCCCGAAGTCGAATGGACGGTGGAGTTCGAGGCCCTACTGCGCGCCACGCGAGAGAAGGTCGAGGAGCTCCTGCCGCTCAAACACCTCGCGCCCGAAGTGCTGGCGGTGATGACCCACGTCGACGAGCCCGGGCGCCTCGCAGACCTGGTGGCTTCGAATCTGCGCCTCCGGGTCGAGGAGGCGCAGGAGATCCTCGAGATCGTCGATCCAATCCGACGGCTGCGCAAGGTCGATGGGCTCCTGCGCCGCGAGATCGCGGTCTCCTCGGTTCAGGCGGAGCTGCAGGGTGCCGCACGAGATGAGATCAGCCGCTCCCAACGGGAGTACTTTCTGCGGGAGCAGCTCCGGGTCATCCAGAACGAGCTGGGCGAGTCGGAAGACAAGAACCCCGAGATCGAGGAGCTCCGCAGGCGTATCGCATCCTCCGGACTGAACGAGGAGGCGCGCGCGGAGGCAGACCGTCAGCTCGGCCGACTGGTGAGGATGCACCCCGATTCATCCGAGACGCAGGTCGTCCGAACCTACCTGGACTGGCTCGTCGAGCTGCCGTGGGACCAATCCTCGGAAGACAACCTCGATCTGGAGCACGCCAAGACCGTCCTGGAGCGGGACCACGCGTACCTCGATCGGGTCAAGGAGCGAATCCTCGAGTTTTTGGCTGTGAGAAAGCTCCGCGGGGATGGGGTTGGCCGGGGGCCGCTCCTCTGTCTGGTCGGGCCGCCCGGCGTCGGAAAGACCTCGCTGGGACGCTCGATCGCGCAGGCCATGGATCGGAGCTTCATCCGCATGTCGCTCGGGGGCATTCGTGACGAGGCCGAGATCCGAGGGCACCGAAGGACGTACGTCGGTGCCCTGCCGGGAAGAATCATCCAGGGAATGCGGCAGGCGGGAACGATCAATGCCGTGTTCATGCTCGACGAGATCGACAAGCTCGGCGCGGACTACCGGGGCGATCCGGCTGCGGCCATGCTCGAAGTGCTCGATCCTGAACAGAACGCCTACTTCCGGGATCACTACCTGAACGTCCCCTACGACCTCTCCCGCGTCCTGTTCATTGCGACCGCGAATCTCACGGACCCGATCCCCCGACCCCTCCGCGATCGGATGGAGGTCATCCGCCTCCCGGGGTACACCCCCGAGGAGAAGGAGGTCATAGCGAAGCGCTTCCTCGTTCCCCGTCAGATCGAGGAGAGTGGTCTGTCCAGGGAGCGTGTTTCGCTGTCGCGCGCTGCCCTACGCGACGTGATCACCTGCTACACGCAGGAAGCGGGAGTGCGCGGGCTGGAGCGGGAGATCGGGCGGATCATGCGCAAGGTCGCTCGCCGCGTTGCGGCGGGGGAGAAGGGACGGGTTCCGATCAACGTTAGGAACCTGCCCTCCATCCTCGGCCCGGCCCCGGTGCTCGACGAAGGGATTCCACGCGACGCAACGGTCGGGGTCGCCCGGGGACTGGCGTGGACCGAGACGGGCGGCGAGGTCTTGACCGTCGAGGCCACGATGGTGCGGGGCCGGGGGCTCATCCTGACCGGACACCTGGGAGAGATCATGCGCGAGTCCGGGCAGACGGCCCTCTCGTACGTCCGGTGGCGGTGTGGCGAGCTCGGTATCGGCGACGCACTCATGCGCCATGAGATCCACCTCCACGTGCCCGCCGGCGCGACCCCCAAGGACGGACCGTCGGCCGGGATCACGATGGGGACGGCGATCCTCTCGCTACTCACCGGGATCCCCGTCCGTTCCGACATTACAATGACGGGCGAGCTGACGCTGCGCGGTCGTGTACTCCCCGTGGGCGGCGTTCGTGAAAAGGCCCTCGCGGCGCTCCGCCGGGGCATCCACAACGTGATCCTGCCCGAGGCCAACCGAAACGACCTCGATGAGATTCCGCCCGAGCTCGCACGCAAGATGAGCTTCCAGTTCGTAAGTCACATGGACGACGTCTTGCAGATCGCACTGGCCGAACCGCTGGTGCCGCCCGGGAGAATCCGCCGAGCGACGCGCCGGGTCCGGCCGGTTCTTCCCACCAGCTAAGGCGATCAGCGGCTCCCATCACTCTTCTTCCTGCCCTACACTGGGGTTGTGGGCGGGTCGCTGGATATTCGCGAACTCGGGGAGCTCGGGTTGATCCGGGCGATTCGTCGACGGGCCGGCGCGGTCGGCGGCGTCTGGAGGCAGGGGATCGGCGACGACGCGGCCATCCTCCGCCCCCGGGCGGGACGTGAGCTGGTCGTGACGACCGATGCCCTCGTCGAGGACGTCCATTTCCGCTTTCGTACGACGGACGCCCGATCGCTCGGTCACAAATCCCTAGCCGTGAACCTCTCCGATCTCGGCGCCACCGGAGCCCGACCGCTCGGGTGTGTGGCGACCCTGGCGCTGCCCCGGACCACACCGCCCGAGCGGCTCGGGGGCTTTTTGGACGGCTTTCTCGCTGAGGCGCGCTCCAGCGGCTGCCCGCTCGTCGGTGGAGACACCGTCGAGGGTCCAGTCTGGGCCGTGACCGTCACGGCGTTCGGCGAGGTCCGGCGGGGGCGCGCGCTGCTGCGCGGAGGGGGGCGACCCGCCGACCGGCTCGTAGTTTCCGGGGAGCTCGGGGGCGCCGCGCTCGGCCTGGCGCTCCTGGAGCGGGAGGTCCGGCCTCCCGCCGGCGCCGAACCTTTCATCCGCCGCCAGCGCCATCCCCGTCCGCCCTACCGACTCGGAGCGGAGCTGGCGGAACGGAAGCTCGCGACGGCGGCCATCGACCTCTCGGACGGATTGGCGCGGGATCTCGGGCATCTTCTTCGAGAGAGCCGGCTCGGTGCGGACGTCCACCTGGACCGCCTGCCCCTTCCGCGCCGTTTTGTTCCCGTGTGTGCTCATCTCGGCCTCGACCCGCTCGCGCTCGCCCTGGGCGCGGGGGAGGATTACGAGCTCCTATTCACACTCGCCCCGGGGGCGCCCCCCGTCGAACAGCTCGGTCGACGCCTCGGCGTGCGCCTGACCGAGATCGGGCGGCTTCGTCGAGGTCGGGGAGCCCGCTACCTTCGGGATGGCCTGCCGGTGCCCCTCCCGGAGACTGGTTTCTCGCACTTTGCCGCCCCCAGGCGCATCAAGGCGCCGAAGCCTGCCGCCGAAAGGTAGGACGGCCCCGGGGCTATTTCCCGGGGAGCGCCCGGGGGTTTCGTGCGTCTGCATCTGTCACACAAGCTCGTTCTCGCCTTCATCCTGGTGGCGTCGATCGTGGCCGGTGCGTTTCCGATTCTCGGTCGGTTCGGGATCTCGCTCTGGCCGGCGCTCGCACTCGCCCTGATCGTCGGTACGGGCCTCGGCTGGCTGATCGCCGCTTACCTTACCCGCGACCTCGCAAGCCTCGGTGAGCACATCCAGAGCGCAGGGGAGCAGGTGGCCCACGCCGCCGCCGAGTTCTCACGCTCGGCGCACAACCTCAGCGGCACGAGCGAGGAGATCGCCGGGACGATGGAGCTTGTTGCGCAGGGTGCGAGCAGCCAACAGGACGACGTCAGCGCGGGCTCGAAGCGGATTCGCGAGCTCGCGGGAGCGATTCGCTCGAGCGGTGAGGCTGCCCATGCGGCGTTCGGATTCGTGACGGAGTCGAGTCAGCGCGCCGACGCCGGGCTCGATGCGGCCCGGCACACGACCACGAAG
>DAOUZG010000110.1 GCA_030665705.1 Deltaproteobacteria bacterium
ACCAGACAGAAATACATCTCCTCGACAACCGTCCGATCCAGCTTCAGCCGTTGCTCTGCAAACCCCCGCATGAGGTAGATACGGCCCCGGGGCGAGCTCGTCTCGCGTCCCGTCTCCCGGTACGTCGGACAACTCGGGAGACAGAGACCGCAATGTACACAGTCCAGCGTTGCCTCGTAATCGAGGTGGCGGAGCTTCCTCACGGCCGTTTCCGGGAGCTTTTGCGGCGCCGTCGCGGTCACGGCGTTCTAGAACCCAACACAGAAACCCCGGACCGAGCCAGGCAACCCTGGCGGGCCGAGCTCAAGGCGTCGCGAGCGAGGCATATCCCTCGTTATTCCGAGCGAGCGCAACGCAGAGATCGACCCGCCAGGGCCGCCTGGCGACGGGAGCGGGTCTCTGAGATGGGTTCTAGACCCTCCCAACGAGCCGTCCCGGCGCGAGTACGCGATTCGGATCGAAGCGGGTCTTGAGCGCACGCATCAAGGGCGTCGTGTCCGGTGCCGGTCCGAACACGTCGATGCGTCCCTTCAGAGGAGGCGAGGCGTGCTCCACGAACACGGCGGTGCCGGAGGCGCGAGCCGCGCCAACCGCATCGGGCACCGCCTCCTCGACTAGATCCCCGAAGACCAGACCGACCAGCGGGAGGGCCACGGCCGGTTTGCCCCCGATCCCCTCCAGCCAACGCCACAGGGTCTCCGTATCGCTCGGGCGCCCCAGGACCCGGAGCCGCGCGCACCCATCGGGAGGCACCGAAGCCAGGATCTCGTCGATCTCCTCCCAGACACGGGCCTCGGCGATCTCCCCCTCGAACCGTGCCGCCCGCGCGCGCACGCCGGCCTCCGACCCCTCGAGGACCCAAGCGAGGAACCCATCCCCGTCGCGAAAGCGAACCGCGGCTCCGGCCGGCTCGACGCGGGACTCCCCGAGCTCCCCCGCGAGGCGGAAGGCCTCGTCCGTCGATGATACGCGCCGTGTCAGGATGGAACGCTGCTCGGGAATCGGCCGGAGGCGGAGGGTGACGTCCGTGATCACCCCCAACGTACCGTACGCACCGCAGTGTAGCCGTACCAGATCGTAGCCCGTAACGTTCTTGACCACGCGACCTCCGGCCCGCGCCAGCGATCCGCACGGGAGCGCGACCTGGAGGCCGAGCAGCTCATCCCGCAGGCGACGGTCCCGGTTGATCGTTGCACCGAACGCGTCGGCCGCCACGCTCCCCCCGACCGTAGCCCGCTCATGCGGACCGTCGAGAAGCGTGCACTTGCCCAACGCGCTCGCCCCCTCCCGGAGGCGCGCGAGCGAAATGCCCACCCCCGCTGTGGCGAAGCCCTCGGCCGCGTCTAGCTCGAAGGGATGGTCGAGACGGGAGAGGGAGAGCCGCACCAGCGTGGAGGCATCGGGCGTGTTGCCCCAGGCGAGCTTAGAGCCACCGCCGCACGCGAGCAGCGCCTGTCCCTCCTCCGTGGCGACCCGTAGGCAGGCGGCGACCTCCTCCGATGTGCCCGGGCGCACCTCGCCGATGATCGGTACACCGTCCAGTCGCTCTTCGTCGACGGTTCGGACGTACTCCGCGCCCAGGACCCGCTCGAACACAGCCAGGGACATCAGAACCGAACGACCGCGGCACCGCGGTGGCGTGGGTTGCTCTCGGTGCAGGCTCTGGGGCTCGGAATCGCCTTGCCGGGGTTGCAGCGATCCTCGGGATCAAACGTGTCGTGGACCCAGCGCATCGGCTCCAGGTCCTCCTCACCGAAGAGGAGCCTCATGTAGTCCCGCTTCTCGAGGCCGATTCCGTGTTCGCCCGAAAGCACGCCTCCCGCCTCGATGCAGATACGAAGGATTTCCTCGCCGAGCCGACGCACCCGAGAGAGCATCTCCGGATCGCGCTGATCGAAGCTGAGATTGGGATGCAGGTTTCCGTCGCCCGCGTGGAAGACGTTCGCAACACGCAGGCCATATCCTTCAGCGACGCGGGTGATGCGGTCGACGACCTCCGGGAGCCGGGTCCGCGGTACGACCGCGTCGTGCACGTAGAGGTCGGGCGCGAGGCGGCCCATCGCACCGAACGCCCCCTTTCGCCCCCGCCAGAACGCCTGCCGCTCTTCCGCGTCCCGCGCGCGACGGACCTCGATTGCCGAGTGCGCCCGGCAGATGCGCTCGACCGCGACGCACTCGTCCTCCACCGCCTCCGGCGTCCCGTCCAGCTCGATGAGGAGCACGGCCTTGGCGTCGCGCGGATAGCCGGCGGCGTAGACGGACGCCTCGACGGCGGCGATGGTGCGATCATCCATCATCTCGAGTGCGGCCGGAACGATCCCCTCGGCGATGATGGCAGAGACCGCCTCGCACGCCGGCACGAGGGCCGGGAAGCTCGCGAGCACCGCCTCGATCCTCTCGGGGATCGGGACCAGACGGACGGTTGCGGCCGTTACGATTCCGAGCGTCCCCTCCGAGCCTACGAAGACCCCGCGCAGGTCGTAGCCGAGGTGGTGTCCGTCCCCGCGCCCCAGGTGAACCACCGAACCCTCGGGAAGCACGATCTCCAATGCGAGAACGTGGGGACTCGTGGTGCCGTACTTGAGCGTGTGAGGGCCCCCGCTGTTCTCCGCAACGTTCCCTCCGATCGTGCAGGCGGACTCGCTCGAGGGATCCGGCGCGTAGTGCAACCCGAGGGGCGCTACGAACTCCGAGAGGTGCGCGTTAATCACGCCGGGCTGCACGGTGGCGCAGCGGTTCGTCGCGTCCACCTCGAGGATGCGGGTCATCCGCGAGCACTCGACGATCACACACCCCTCTACCGGGGTGGCGCCTCCCGAAAGGCCCGTACCCGCGCCCCGCGGCACGAACGGAAGCTCGTACTCGTTGCACAGTCTGACGACCGCGGAGACCTCGTCGGTGGTTTCGGGGAAAACAACCGCGCAGGGGCGACCCCGGAGAAGCGTCAGCGCGTCGGACTCGTAGACGAAAAGGTCGCTCGGCCGGTGAAGCACCCTCGTCTCCCCGAAAGTGGAGCGCAGGTGCTTCAGAAACCGGGTCGAGCGGGGAGCACCCGAGCGGGCCACCGGCTCAGGCCAGACCGAGCTTGTCGATCTCGTCCTCGTCCAGCCCGAGGTAGTGGCCGATTTCGTGTCTCACGGTGATCTGGATCTGCCGGATGAGGTCGGCTCGGCTCTGCGCCACCTTCTCGAGGTTTCGCTTGTAGAGGAAGATCCGGTCGGGACCCGGCTTCGGGCTGGTCCCCCACGTCGGGCTCGCGCCCGGCTCCGTGGCAGGCGTCCCGTCGAACAGCCCCAAAATCTGCGGTGAGACGTTCTCCGAGCACACGAGATCCCGTCCGGGCAGCTCCTCCATCAGGACCGAGCAGTGGGCGACATACTGCCTGACGTCCGGAGGCAAGGAGCTCAGCGCCTCCTCGGCCACCCGCTCGAACTCGTCCGACTGGATCCGGACCGGGGCGGGGTACTGATCGGGAGCGATCTCGGCCGCCTGGGCGAACAGCTCCTCGGCCCGGTCGCCGTCCCCGAGGAACTCGAAAACCAGGGCCAGGTGGTAGAGCGTGTGCGCCCCCTCCGGTTCCAGCGCCAGCGCCTGCTCGAGGCCCCGTCGGGCCTCTTCGAAGCGCCCGAACTCGAACAGGATCTGCCCCTCGAAGCTGCGGTAGACGGGGACGTCGCTGTGGGTCTGGATCGCCCGCCGGAGCAGGAAGAGCGCCCCGTCGAGGTCCTCCATGTAGAAATAGGCTTTGGCCTTGAGGTAGTAGACCTCCGCCTCGACCCCTCGGTCCAGGGGCGTCGCGAGGAGCGCGTCGGCCAGCTCAACGGCCTCCTCGAGCTCCTGAAACTCCTCAATCAGGATTTCGACGCGATTCAGGTAGGCCGCATAGAGCTGGGGGTCCGCCTCCACGGCCGTGCAGAATTCCTGGAGCGCCTCTTCGAACCGGCCGTGGTCCCAGAGCAGCTCGCCACGACTGTTGTGCGCCTCCGCGCCTCCTGGGTTCGCCCGGAGAGCCTCCTCCAGCCAGGCTAGGGCCTCCTCGAGCCTTCCCCCGGAGGAGGCCTGCATGGCCTGATCCAGGCAGTCCCAGTAGCGGTCCTGATCCAGCATCGCGCCCTTTCCACCCCCCGAACCGGCTTGATTCTAGCAAACCGGCCCCTGCCCAGGCCGTGTCGGTGTCCGACGATCCATGGGTATAACATATTGAAATTATTCTGGATTATTGCTCGTGCTCTCGCCGAGACCCTCGTCGGAAGGCGATTTTTCGGCGTCGATCGCACGGTTGGCCAGTCGATCCGCGTCGGGGTTTTCTTCGCGTCGAACGTGGACGTAATCGACGCGGTCGAACGCCTCCTCGAGTGACCGGGCGCGGGAGTGAAGCTCGCGCAGAGCGGGGTTGCGAACGCGGTACTCACCCCGCATCTGCCGGATAACCAGCTCCGAGTCGGAGCGGAGTTCCACCTTGCCGGCGCCGAGCCTCGCGGCCTCCTCCAGCCCCAGAAGAAGCGCCCGGTACTCGGCGACGTTGTTGGTCGCCTCACCAAGGTAGCGGGCGCGCTCCGTGAGCAGCCTCCCCGACGGTGTCCGGATGCAGGCGCCAGCCCCAGCAGGCCCCGGGTTGCCGCGCGCCGCCCCGTCCGTGTACACGACGACTTTCCGGGCGCGCACCGCGGGGGGCATCACCCCCTTTCTCCGACGAGGAGCCGCTGACAGCTGGGGCAGGTGTGGACCTCGCCGGCAATCACGCGGTTCACCCTCTCGTAGGGAACGTCGCGGTAGCACACGGCGCAGGTCCGTCCGTTGATGTGCGCGATTCCCCTGCCGAGGACGCGCACGATGCGCCGGTAGTGGACCTGGATCTCCGAATCCAGACGCCCGACCCAGCCCTCCCGCTCCACTTCCCTCTCCTTGATCTCGTTGCGGACCTGGTCGAGGCGCTCGCGAAGACCCTTCGCACGGTCCTGGAGGTCCTGCTCGAACCCTGCCTGCTCCGCCTCCATGCGGGTCACCCGTCCACTACGCTCGTCGATTTCCTCCATCGCAACGAGGATCCCTTCCTCGAGCTCGGAGATCCGCTGCGTCACAGCGTCAATCTCGTGGAGCAGCGCGGTGTATTCCGCGTTCGTTTTGACCTGCGCGGTCTGCGAGCGGTACCGATCACGGCGCACCTCGCAGTCCTGAAGCTCCGACTCCTGGTCTCGACGTGTGCGCTCGAACTCGGCGACGGCCTCGCGCTCCGCCTCGAGCCTGGCCCGCGCCTCCTCCACCTGCCGCTCGGTCGCTTCGATGGCGCGCGGGAGCTCCTCCTGGTCGCGTCCCAGCCTCGCCAGGTGCTCCTCGCACAACGCGAGAGCGTCGAGAACCTCCACCCAGTCGGCCATCGGTGGCAAGGTTTCACGCGCGTGCCCTCTGGGTCAAGGTCAGAGGCCGGAGGCGTCGGCAATCTGGAGGGCGCGCTCCGCGATTCTCGGTATGCCCGCCCCCATCCCCTCGAAGCGGCGGTCGGTCGTCTGCCCACGGGCAAAGCGCGAGTAGATCCCCTCCCCGATGATCGCGAGCTTGAACAACGCCAGCACCCGGTACCAGTCGAGGAAGCGGACCTCCCGACCGGTCCACTTCTGGTAGCGGTCGACGAGCTCTTCCCGCTCCGCGAAGCCTTCCAGCGTCGTGATGCCCGTCGCCCCCTCCGTATCCGGGTCGCCGGGGCGCGGCCAGTGAGCCAGGAAGTACCCGAAGTCGGCGAGGGGGTCTCCAATCGTCGCCATCTCCCAGTCAAAGATGGCCACCACGCGGACTTCCCCCTCCGGGGCAAACATCACGTTGTCGAGCTTGTAGTCCCCCTGAACGATCGTTGCGGCGCCGGACTCGGGAAGATGCTTTTCTAGCCACTCGAGGAGCTGGTCGATCGCCGGAAGCTCACGCGTCTTGGCGCGCTCCCACTGCCCCTTCCAGCGCCGGAGCTGGCGCTCCAGGTAGCCCTCGGGCCGCCCGAAGTCCTCGAGGCCGCACCGCCGCCAGTCGACCGACTGCAGCTTGGCCAGCGCCTCCACCATGCCGATCCCGATCCGGTGACGGCGTTCCCGGTTCTCGCCGATCTCGTCGGGAAGACGGTCCTGGATGACATACCCCCGGGCCCGCTCCATGACGTAGAAGGGCGCCCCGATCACGTCCGGATCGTCGCAGCGGAGCAGCGGACGCGGCGCGGGAACATCCTGGTCCGCGAGCGCCGAGAGAACGCGGTACTCGCGCGACATGTCGTGCGCCGTGGGAAGGAGTGGACCGAGTGGCGGGCGTCGCAGCACCCACTCTTGGGTTTCGGCGCTGAGCAGGTACGTGAGGTTCGAGTGTCCCCCGCCGATCCGGTGGACCTCTAGAGCGGCCCCTACGCCGGAAAGCCGATCCCGCAGGAACCGCGTCAGCCGCCCCTGGTCGAACCCCTCTTCAGCTGGGACCGCGCGGACCTTCTCGGAGGGGTGACCGATCACTTGCCTCATCTCCCGCGTCGCAGACGCTCGAGGGCCCGCCTCTCCCTCTTCGTGGG
>DAOUZG010000042.1 GCA_030665705.1 Deltaproteobacteria bacterium
TTCGGGCGCTCCGAGCCCGAGTTCACCTGGGAACGAACGGATCGAGCCGAGGAGCTTCGACGGGACCTCGGCCTCTGAGCGTGGGGCCCGCCGGGGCCGTACCGGTTGCCGCGTCGCTGACAGGCCCTTAAGGTGTGGGACCCTGTGGGTTGACGATGAACCCCAAGACGGGAGCAAGCGCATGTACGAGACGGACCGCGTGAAGATCGCGAACTCCTCGCTCGCGGAGGCGGGGTACAAGAAGCTGGCGTGGGCGGAAAGCCGGATGCCCGTGATGATGAAGCTACGCCGGCAGTTCGAGAAAGAGCGGCCGCTCGAAGGACAGCGCATCGCCGGGTGTCTGCACGTCACCAAGGAGACCGCCGTTCTGGTCCGAACGCTCGTTGCTGTCGGAGCGGAGGTCTCCTGGTCGGGTTGCAACCCACTCTCCACACAGGACGAGATCGCTGCGGCGCTGGCCGCCGACGGGATCTCGATCTTCGCGTGGCACGGGATGAACGTGGATGAGTTCTACTGGTGTATCGAAGAGACGATCCGGTTCGAGCCAACACTCACCCTGGACGACGGGGCCGATCTCATCTTCCGGTTGCACCGGGATCACCCGGATCGCGCGCGAAGGCTCCGGGGCGGGACCGAGGAGACGACTACGGGCGTGCACCGGCTGCGGGCCATGGCCGACGACGGAAAGCTCCTCTACCCGGTCATTGCGGTGAACGACGCCGAGACGAAGTGGGACTTCGACAACGTGTTCGGCACCGGTCAGTCCTCGATAGACGGGATCCTGCGGGCTACCTCCGTACTGCTGGCTGGGAAGACCTTCGTCGTAGCGGGGTACGGCCACTGCGGCCGCGGATGCGCCACCCGCGCCCGCGGGATGGGTGCACACGTCGTCGTGACGGAGGTCGAGCCGATCAAAGCACTGCGGGCCACGCTCGATGGCTTCCCCGTAATGTCGATGGAAGAGGCGGCCCGGGTCGGAGACCTCTTCATTACAGCCACCGGGATGAAAGACGTGATCGTTCGTCGTCACTTCGAGGCGATGAAGGACGGCGCGATCGTGTGCAATACGGGCCACTACGACTGCGAACTGAATTTGAAGGACCTCGCGGCCCTGGCGAAGGGTGTAGAGGAACTCCGCCCCAATAACGAGTGTTACACGCTCGAGGACGGGCGTCGGATCTTCGTGCTCGCGCAGGGGCGCCTCGTGAATCTGGCCGCTGCGGAAGGGCACCCGAGCGAGGTCATGGATATGAGCTTCGCGAACCAGCTGCTCTCCATGATTCGGCTCGCTCGGGAGGGAGAGAACCTCCCGCCGGCGGTCTACGAGATCGATCCCGCGCAGGACCGCGAGATCGCCTCGATCAAACTCGCGTGTACGGGAATCGAGATCGACAGGCTGACGCCCGAGCAGGTCGCGTACCGAACCGATTACTCGAGCGGAACTTGACCCCCTGGGGCCTCCCGGAGGTGGTTGACGCTCCGGGGTTCCTTTGCGATACCTCGGACGCTGCTCGGGGAGGGGGAGTGGCCCGCGTCCGAAGGTCTCTTGCTGTCCTGTTGCTGTTCGTCTGGAGCGGCTCCGTTCAGGCCGAGGTGGAGGTCCGCGTCCGCGTGGAGGCCGGGGCGACGAAGGTCCGGGTCGTGGGCTCCTCGCTTCGGGTCGACGGGCGGCCCGTGGCCGGAGGCAAGCTGCTCGCCGTTCCCGCTCCCGGTCCAGCGGTACGGGCCGGGGAATGGGTTCGTCCGGGTTCGCTCCCGGTGGCGGCCGAAGGTCCCGTTACGGTCCAGGGCCGGCCCCATACGGGGAAGGTCGCCATCCTTCCGACGCCGAAGGGGGAGCTGGACGTCGTGACCACCGTGCCCCTGGAGGCATACGTGGAGCGCGCGGTGGCGGGAGAGATCTACGCGAGCTGGCCGATGGAGGCGCTCAAGGCGCAGGCGGTGGCGGCGCGGACCTATGCGCTCCACATGTGCGAGCAGAGCAGAGGGGCACCCTTCGACGTCGAAGGGTCCGTGCTCTCGCAGCGATACGCGACCGGTCCCGTGCACGAGCGGGTCCGCGACGCGGTCCGCTCGACCCGCGGCGAGTTTCTCGCCTTTGAGGGAGAGCCGATCCTCGCCGCCTTTCACACAACGGCGGGGGGACAGACCGCCGCGTCGGAAGAGGTCTGGGGGGAGTCTCTGCCCTACTTGAAGCGGGTCGACTCTCCCGATGAGGAGTCGCCCGAGTACTTCTGGAGCTACCAGATCGAAATGGAGGAACTCCGACAGGCGCTGGCGGAGGCCGGAGTTCCAACCGATTCCGACGGTGGAGTCCGTGTGCTCGAGCGCACGCCGAGCGGGCGGGTCGCGCGGGTGGAGGTCGCGGGGGCGGAGCTCTCCGGGCGCGAGCTGCGACAGCTCCTCGGCCTCGGCGCATTCCGCAGCACGCTGTTCGAGGTGCGCGTCCACGGGGATCAGGTCCGCTTTCTGGGCAGCGGAGCCGGGCACGGGGTGGGCCTCTCTCAGTGGGGTGCCCGTGAGATGGCCCGCCAGGGAAGGACTTACCGCGAAATCCTCACGCATTACTTTCGGGGTACTGGCGTTCGTTCCCTCCAGGACGTTGCAGCGGCCCCCGCGCGAGGGGAGGGGCCGCGGTGAGCGGGGTAGAGGGGATCGAGCTCGTTCTGGCGCAGACGGCACCCACAGCGGAGGGGAGACCGCAGGGCTCGGGGGGTGGGCTCGGCTTCTTCCTGCCGCTGATCGCGATGTTCCTGCTTCTTTACGCTCTGGTGATTCGTCCCCAGTCGCGTCAGCAGAAGGAACACCGGAAAATGGTTGCCGCGATCCAGAAGGGCGATGAAATCGTGACGAGCGGCGGCCTTCACGGCCGTATAACCGGCATCGCCGATGACGTGCTCACGGTCGAGATCGCGGATCGGGTGCGGGTGAAGATCAACCGTACCGCGGTATCGGCCCGGAAGACGGCTCTCGAGGCGAAAGAGAAGAAGGAAGCGAAGGAGAAGAAGGCGTGAGCCTGCGTGCACGGATCATCTGGGTTGGCGTGATCGTCGTCCTCAGCGCGGTGCTGGCGGTGCCAAACTTCTACTCGCCGGAGGAGCGCCGGGCGAGTCCGTGGATCGCCGACAACGGGATCAACCTCGGGCTGGATCTACAGGGCGGCGTCCACTGGCTTCTCCGGATCGACACGGGTACGGCCGTTCGACAAGAGCTCGAGCGGACCGAGTCGGTGCTGCGCGATATCCTGGAGGAGCGTGGGACGGCGGTTCCGGAGATCGAGGTCCTGGAGACCGGCGTGATCAAGATCGAGGGGAGCCCCGACGAGATCCGCGTCGTGCGGGGTCTCGTGGGGGAGGAGTTCGACTCGCTCGAGCTCGCGGAGGAGAACGGGGTGCTGAGTCTCCGCCTGACGGAGACCTGGAACCGGGAGATCGTGCGTCGAGGTGTGCGCCAGGCGCAGGAAGTGCTCCGGAAGCGGATCGACGGCCTCGGCGTGACCGAGCCGGTCATCGCCCCCCAGGGCGAGGGTCGCATCCTGGTTCAGCTACCCGGCGAGGTCGATCCTGAAGCCGCTGGTTCGCTCCTCAAGAAGACGACCTTCCTCGAGTTCAAACACGTCCTGAACGCGGCCCCGAACGAAGAGCTCCTCTCCGCGAAGCTCGCGGAAGGGGTCCCCGAGCACCAGGAGATCGTGTTTGTACGAAACGAGGATGACTCGGTGGCGGAGGCCCTCCTGGTCCCGGAGCGGCCCCTCCTCACCGGGGCGATGCTCGAGGACGCGAGCATGAGCTTCGACCGGCGCAACCGTGCGATCGTGCTCTTTACCTGGAACAGCCAGGGAGCGCGGATCTTCCGGGAGTTCTCCGGGGCCCACATCGGCGAGCGTATGGCTGCGATCGTCGACGGTGATGTGGTCACAGCACCCGTCATCCAGGACCGGATCGGGAGACGCGGTCAGATCTCCGGCCAGTTCACCGAGCAGGAGGCGGCGAATCTCGCGGTCGCGCTTCGATCGGGGGCGCTGCCGATTCCACTGGTCGTCGAGGAGGAGCGCACGGTCGGTCCCGCACTCGGAGCCGACTCGATCCGGCGGGGGGTCCGGTCGATCCTGATCGGTGGGGCGCTCGCGATCCTGTTCATGCTCGTCTACTACCGGACGAGCGGGCTGCTCGCCGACCTGACGCTCGGGATCAACCTGGTGATCATCTTCGCAATCATGGGGCTGGCCGGGGCCACCCTCACCCTGCCGGGCCTCGCCGGACTCGTCCTCACCATTGGAATGGCGGTGGATGCCAATGTCATCATCTTCGAGCGGATCCGCGAGGAGCTGCGTTCCGGCAAGCGGACCCGCAACGCGGTCGAGGTAGGATTCCGGCGCTCTACGCTGACCATCCTGGATGCGAACATCACGACGCTGATTACGGCGCTGGTGCTGTTCCGGTTCGGCACCGGCCCGATCCAGGGCTTTGCGGTAACCCTCTCCATCGGGATCCTCTCCAGCGTCTTCTGTGCGCTGATCGTCACACGCTTGTTCATCGACCTCGTCCTCTCGCGGGGACCGCAGGCCCTGAGGATCTGAAATGGAGCTTGTCCGGCCCGACACCCAGATCAACTTCGTCGGACAGGCCCGCATCTGTGCCGTCGTCTCGGCTGTGCTCGTTGCAGCGGTGCTGGTTCTCGCGTTCGTGCGGGGCTTGACGCTGGGGATCGACTTCTCCGGCGGGACGGTGCTCCAGGTGGAGATCCCCGCAGAGGCGGGACCGGTCGACGAGGGGACGCTCCGAGGGGTCGTGGGCGATGCCGGCCACCCCGATGCGGTGGTCGTCCGCTTCGGGGCGGTGGAGGAGCGGTCCTTTC
Organism: Deltaproteobacteria bacterium; assembly: GCA_030665705.1. Taxonomy (GTDB): domain Bacteria; phylum Myxococcota_A; class UBA9160; order SZUA-336; family SZUA-336; genus DAOUZG01. Next base: position 4,858 of record DAOUZG010000042.1, read on the forward strand.
TGATCAGTGTACCGGTCTCGAAGGAGAAGCAGCCGAACCTCGAAGAGGACCTGATGGGGGCGCTGGCCGAGGGTCTGGGAGCGCCGGTCGAGCGTCAGCGCATCGAGAGCGTCGGGCCCCGAATCGGGGCGGAGCTGCGCCGAAGCGGAATCGGGGCGTTGGTGCTCTCGTGGGCGCTGATCCTGATCTACATCTGGTTCCGTTTCCAGCTTCGCTACGCGCCGGGCGCCGTCCTCGCGCTGATTCACGACGTGCTGATCACGGCGGGTGTCTTCATCGCCTTGGGTTTCGAGTTCAACCTACAGGTCCTGGCGGCGCTCCTCGTCGTGATCGGCTACTCGCTGAACGACACGATCGTGATCTACGACCGGATCCGGGAGAACATCGAGCTGCGGGGCCGCACCCACATCGAGGACGTTGTCAACCAGAGCGTCAACCAGACCCTTTCCCGGACCTTGCTGACCTCCCTCACGACCCTCCTGGTCGTGGTTACGCTGCTCCTGTTCGGCGGGCCGGTGATCCGGGACTTCGCGCTCGCTCTGATGATCGGGGTGGTCGTGGGGACTTACTCGACGATCTACATCGCTAGCTCGATGTTGATCTACCTCGAGCGGCGGTTCGGCGACTCGAGCCCAGGAGCGAGACCGCCGCGCCGTGCTCGCGCCGGCGCGAGCGGATCGTAACTCGCTAGCCGGCCTGTTCGCGCTAACCGGCCTGTTCGCGCTAACCGGCTTGTTCGCGTTAACCGGCTTGTTCGGACGGGGCCTGAAGCTCAGCCTGCTGGGTCGTCTTGGCGGATGAGATCGCCGTGGGGGACTTCATGGTCACGCTCCCGTTGACCTGCGCCCCCTCCTGAACGAGCAGCCGGGGCGACAAGAGGTCTCCGTCGAGGCGTCCCGACTCCTGGATCTCCGTCCGCTCGGTAGCGGTGACGTTTCCAGAGACCCGCCCGATGATCGTCACCTCCTTCGCGACGATCTCGGCCTCGATGTGGCCGTTGGGCCCGACCGTGAGGTGGTGGTTCGCGAGTTCGACCCGCCCCTCGACCCGTCCCTCGATAATGAGGTCCTCCTCTCCGGAGACGTCCCCCCGGATCGTGATCGACTTGCCGATGTTCGCCACGTTGACTCCCCTCTCCGGCGCCGCCGGCCCGGCGGGTCCGGGCGAGGTCTCGGCCGGGCCGGCCGGGCCGGCTCCTTGCTGGATCTCGCTTCCGGACGTTCGGGTCTTCCAGACGCCCATGGCTTGTGCCCCCCGTGATCGCTCCAGGGCTAGCTCGTATTCTGTCGTAGAGGGATACCACACCGCGCAGGGCGGGGGAGTGTGAGCCAGCTCACGGCTGTGGGGTTCTTACACCGCAGCTCTGTTTCTCCCGTGAGGCCCCTCTTCCCGGCACCTGTCGGGGCCCATTCCAGGGCTAGCGCGTCAGCTCGTCGTCTAGGATGATCCCTCGCGTCTCCAGAAGGGTTCCCTGAGCACGTTCCAGACCCGCGATGGCGTTCCGATAGAGCTGCAAGGCGAAGATCTGCTGGCGCTCCGCCGCGGCGAGATCCTCCTCGAACTCGAGCACGGTGAACGGGGTCGAGTCGCCCAGCCGAAGCCGTTCTTCCTCGGCTCGTAGGGTCTCCTCCTGAGCGATACGGCGCCGCTCCGCTGCCTCGAGCGCCTCCGTCGCCGAGCGCATGTTACGCGCGGCTCTCCGCACGTCCAGGATCACGGTCTGCTCGACGCGCTTGAGACGCGTGCGCGTCCGGCGCAGCTCGATCTCCTTCTTCGTGACCTCGTGGCGGGCGACGCGGTTGCCGATCGGGATCTCGAACCTTCCGCCCACGGCCCAGCTGTTACCGCCGCTCGCGTGAACGAGATCCCGGTTAGCGTCCCAGCTGTCGGGCGGAATACCCAGGTCCGGCACGGGATCCCCCGTAAAGGGGTTTTCCGAGCCGGGTGGGAGCTTTTGCTTACCCGATAGGGCGTTGGTCGCGTAAGACGCGATCAGGTCGAGGCGAGGCAAGCGCTGGTTCTGGGCAAACGTGAGCTGGATCTCCGCATCCTCCACGTTCCGTCGCGCCGCGGCAAGCTCCGGCCGGTGCCGCATCGCCCTGGCGATAGACACCTCTTCCTCGACGGCGTACTCGACGTAGGTCGGGTCCTCGGGCACGAGCCGGGTCGTGGCGTAGCCCTCCGGATCCGGGGCGGCGATCGTATCGAGGAGCTGGTCGTGCGCCAGCTCAGAGAGATTGTGGGAGGTGATCGCAGTGACCTCACGCTCCGCCACGCCCGCCTCGGCCTGCGTTACGAGCACACGCGCAACAACCCCCACCTCGTACCGGAGGCGCGTCTGCTCGAGGAGATCCTGCGCGGTCTTGAGGCTCTTGTCGGCCACACGGGACCGGGCGCGAGAAGCCGCGAGCTCCCAGTAGCGTGCCTCGACCCCGGCGGTGAGGTCGATGAGGAACTGGCGGAACTCCTCCTCGGAGATCTGCTTCGCGATGCGGCTCCGCTTGACGTTGACGTTTGCCTCGTTGTGGATGAGGTCTTTGAGAAGCGGCAACCTGATCTCGCTCCCGATAAACGCGCGATGCTGGGGGTCGAGAGAAATTGCCGTGGAATTCGACTCGAGGCGCGTGAACTGGTACGTGCTCGAGTAGCTGAGACCGAGCGGAAGGATGCCGCCCAGCCCGGCCGTGTAGCTCCACTCGTCCTCGTCCAAAGTGGGTTGAATCTGGAAGATGGAGGCGATCGGGGTTTCGTTGTGACCGAAGCTGTATTCCCCGAAGGCGAGAGGATCGAACGCGCCTCTGGCCTGCTCGACCACCTCGCTGGCGACCCAGGGTCCGGTCCGTGCGACCTGCAGATCGAGGTTGTTTCGTAGCGTGAGCTCGATGGCCCGGGAAAGGGACAGGGAGACCTCTCGGCCGATCACCCCCCCGTCGGCCGGAGGCTCGGCCGCCCGCGCCGGGGGAACGAGGAGAAGCAATGCAGCAACCAGGATCCTGCTCATGATCTTCCTCCTGCGGCAGCTCCGTTTAGGAAGAGATCGAGCAACGTGTCGACCTCCTCCTGCACGAGGGGGTGTTTCCCCTCCCGGATCTGCTCGTCGATGATGGTTCGCACGCCCGCGAGAAGGATGCGGGCGGCTTGATGGGGATTGATTCCCCGAAACTCACCGGCTCGGGTACCCCGCTCCAGAAGGTCGGCGACGTACTGCACGTAGTCGTCGACGTTGGCCCGGAGCCGGTCCGAGGCGGCCGAGCGTCCCGCCGGGCCGAGGTCGGGCCGTTCGGCCAGAACGCGATAGAAGCTCAGGTAGTCGAGCGAGTACTCCACCGCGCTCCGCGCCACCTCGCTGACCTTGGCGGTGTGGCCGCGTGCGCGCCGGGTCGCGGCTCGGGTCTTCTCCATGAGCTGCTCGAACCCGTGCTCGATCGCACGCGCGAACAGCGCCTCCTTGTTCTCGAAGTAGAGGTAGATCGTTCCCTTCGAGATCCCGGCCTTCTGGGCAATTCGCTCCATGGAGGCCTCGCCGTAGCCGAGCTCGCCGATGACGCGGCGGGCGGCTTCGAGGATCTCCGTCGTTCGAAACTCCTTGACGACCTCCTCCTTGGTTCGAGCGGGTCGGGGGATCGACATCGTGTTCCTTTCGGGTGGGGTTCTCGAGAATGACCCAAAGGTCAATAAAACGACGCTATAGTCATCTGGGCAGTCAGAAGAGTCAATAAGCTGACGAACTGGTCAGACCACCTGGTCCCTCCGCGCCTCAGCTCCCTCGGAGGATCCGTGCGGGCGGAACCGCCCCACGCGGCGCGCGCTTGCGCCGCGACCTGCACCTTCGTGCCGTGGTACGATGTGCTCGCCCGACCACGCGACCGTGCGCCGTGCGGACGAGGTTCGGGAGGCGGGGGGAGAGTTGACGCATCTTCATCGTACGGACTGGGCCGAGAGGCGAGGGGGCCTTGCGGTCTACCCGGGTCACGGCGTCGTTCGAATCGAAGGACTTCGGACGCAGGAGATTAAGGGTCAGTCCGTCGAGTTCCTGGTCCTCCGGCTTGTCGAGGACGACTCCCGCATTCTCGTTCCGGTGGAGAAGGCAACCCGTCTCGGGCTGCGGGACGTGATCGGACGCGAGCAGGCCGCCCAGATCCGAAAGATCCTTCGGAGCCAGACGCGTGCGAACCCGCGCGGGGGTGGACCGTGGAGCCGTCGCTTCCGCGATTATCAGGAGAAGCTCCGTCACGGATCGATTTTCGACATGGCCGAGGTGTTGGCGGACCTGCTCTGTCTGCAGATCGAGAAGGAGCTCTCGTTCGGGGAACAGCGGCTGTTGGACAGTGCGTGGACGCGAATCGTCCACGAGCTCGCCGCAGCGGAGAATTCTCCCCCGGAGCAGGTCGAGACCGAGCTGCGCGCAATCCGCGTCTCGCGCCGACCGGTGGAGCGGGCCACAGCGTCCTGAACCCATCGGTTGGGTTCTGGGCGCTATATTCGCCGCAATGACGGCGGTTGCTCTCGTACTGGGTGCGGGCGAGGGTCTCCGCCTCGGGGCCGGGACTTCGAAGGCGCTGGTCCGGGTCGCGCGACGGACCCTGCTCCACTGGAGCGCGGAGGCGCTTGCCCGATCGCCTTCCGTCGGGGCCGTCCTGCCCGTGGTGCCCGCCGGCGCCGAGGAGGCGCTGGCGGAGCTCGGGCGTGCGTGGTCGGGTGCAGCCACGCTCCTTCCCGGGGTCCGAGGCGGCACGATTCGCCAGGAGTCTCTGAAACGGGGCCTCGAGGCGATGGAGAGAGAGGTGTCGGATGCCGAGTGGGTCCTGGTCCACGACGCGGCCCGATGCCTCGTCCGGCCCGAAGACGCCGACCGCGTGCTCGCGCGGGCCCGGGAGACCGGGGCGGCGATCCCCGTCGTCCCG